>JAHBWH010000230.1 GCA_019637115.1 Myxococcales bacterium
GGGGGGGGGGGGGGGGCGGGGGCAGGGGCAGGGGCACGGGCACGGGCACGGGCACGGGGGACGTGGAGACGCCACCGCCCTCCTCTCCCGCGCGCTCGGGCGCGCTCTCTTGCTCGTCGCCGTGCCGACCGTCCTCCTGGCGCTCAACCAGCTCCGCGTCCGAAACTGCGCCCCCCTCGAGGGGCTCGCCTTCCTCGCGCTGGGGCCCGGCATCGGCGTGCTCCTCGCCGCTCTCTTCGGCCTCTTCTGGGGCGCCGCCCTCCCCCACCCGCGCCTCGCGCTCGCCCTCGCCGCCCTCACCCCCGTCGCCAGCGACGCATGGGGGCTCATCCAGTTCTGGCGCACCCCCGCGATCTTCGTCTTCGACCCCTTCGCGGGTTGGTTCCCCGGCACCCTCTACGACGAGGACGTCGGCCTCCCTCCCGCGCTGCTCACCTATCGCGCCTTCACCTTGGCCTGGCTGGGCGCCGCGAGCCTCGCGTTCGCCGCCCTGTGGCGCGACGGTCGCCTCCGCCCGGCCGCGCTGCTCGCCTCGAGGCGCCTCACGGTCTGCGCTGTGCTGCTGCTGACGGCGGGCCTCGTGGGCCGGTCCGTGGGCGTCGAGCTCGGCCACCGCACGGCGCCCGAGGCGATCTGGGAGGCGCTCGGAGCGACCCACGAGGGCGAGCGCTGCGTCATCCACGTCCCGCGCGAGCTCAGCCGCGCCCAGCGCCGACGCCTGCTCGAGGACTGCGACTTCCGGGTCGCGAACGCCGAGCGCATGCTCGGGGTCGTCCAGACCGAGCGTGTCCACGCCTACTTCTACCGTGACGCCGAGGAGAAGCGCCGCTGGATGGGCGCGGGCTCGACCTACATCGCCAAACCTTGGCGGGCCGAGGTCCACCTCCAGCTCCGCGGCTGGCCGCATCCCGTCCTCGCGCACGAGGTCGTCCACGTCGTCGCCGGCAACGCAGCGCGCGGCCCCTTCCGCGTCAGCGGGACGTGGGGCGGATGGCTACCCAACCCTGGCTTCATCGAGGGCATCGCGGTCGCGGTCGAGTGGCCGGACGCGGACGGCATGACGCCGCACGAGTGGGCGCGCGCGCTCCGGGAGATCGAGGGCCCGAGGCCGGGCACCCACCGCCTCCCGCCGCTCTCCGAGCTGCTCGGCCTCGGCTTCCTCCGCCACCCGGCCCGTGACGCCTACGCGAGCGCGGGCTCCTTCGTGCGCTGGGCGCTCGACACCAAGGGCGCCGAGGCCGTCCGGCAGGCGCACGCCGCAGGCAACGCGACCGCGCTCGGCGCCGACCTCGGGGCGCTCGAGCGCGAGTGGCACGCCTTCCTCGACACCGTCTCGCTGGACGAGCGCCAGCTCGCGCTCGCGCGCCTTCGCTTCTCCGGTAGCAGCATCTTCACGACCACCTGCCCGCACGTGCTCGCGCGACTTCGACGAGACCTCGGCGCCGACCTCGCCGCGGGTGACGACCGGGGCATCCTCCGCACCTGCGAGGCGATCCTCTCGATCGACGGGGGCGACCTCTCGGCGCGGCTCGCCCGAGTCGGTGCGCTCGCGCGCCGCGGCGCGCGCGAGGACGCCGAGCAGGAGATCGCGCTGCTCGAGTCGGGGGCCCCGCCGCCGCTCGTCGCCGCCGCCCAGGAACGCCTCGCCGACGCGCTCTGGCTCGCAGGTGAGCGCGAGGCCGCCCGCGAGCTCTACGCGCGCCTCCTCGCGCTCCCGCAGAGCGACGACGAGCTCCGCGGCCGCGAGCTCAAGCGCGTCGCGCTGGACGAGGGAGGACCCTTCGCCCGCCTCGTCCGCGACCTGCTCGTCGGCCCCGACGGCCGCGGGACGAGCGCGCCGCTCGCCGTCCACCTCGGCCACGAGATCACCCGGGCGCGCGAGGATGGCCTCGGCGCCTACCTCGTCGCCCGCCAGCTCGCGGCGAACGAGCGCTTCGACCTCGCGCTGCCGCTCTTCTCGGTCGCCGAGGAGCGCGGCCTCCCCGACGAGCGCTTCATCGACGAGAACCTGAGGCTCTGGGCGACGGCCGCTTACGCCGAGGGTGATCTGACCCTGGCGGAGACCCTCTTCGAGCGCGCTCGAGAGCGCCCCGCCCTCGTCCATCGGGCCGAGGATTGGCTGTCGCGGATCGCTTGGGCCAAGTCGCGTCCGCGCCTGTGAGTCGTTCGAGGCGCGCGCCTGTGAGTCGTTCGAGGCCGCACGCGCGCCTGTGAGTCGTTCGAGGCCGCACGCAAAGAGGGCCGACGCAGAGCGCCGGCCCTCGAGGATCGTCGTTCGAGATCTCAGCGCGCGGTGGCGCCGAGCTCTTGGGTCTTGTTCGCGACGAAGCGGAGCTGCGCGAAGCCCGACTGGCCCAGCGTGTAGATCACCTCGGACAGCGTGCGGAAGGGCGTGCGGTGGTCCGCGATGATCTGGACCTCGCCCACGAACGGGCGGCCCGGGTTCGCGGCCGCGATCTGCCGCCGCATCGTCGCGACGCGATCCATCGACGTCTTCAGCGGGGTGATCAAGAAGCCCGTGCCACCGCCCTGCTTCTGGCTCGGATCCACGAGCCCGTTGCGGAGCGCGCAGACCTCGACGCCGTCGACCGAGATCGCGCTGCGCGAGATCTGGATCGGCGTCGCCTCGCCGAGATCGATCGTCGACGTCGAGTAGGGGATCGTCAGCTCGGCGCTCTGGCTGATCGCCGCCGCGGTCGAGGACGCGAACTGCATGACCATGAAGACGAGGAGGATCGTCATCATGTCGAGCATCGGATAGATGTTGAGGCCCTGATGCTCGTGCTCCGGGTGCCGCTTGATCCGTCGCCGAATCAGCCGCTTCACCAACGCCATCGAGGCTTTTTCTTCGGACATCTCCCGCCTCCGCCTCGGTCAGCGCACGCCGGCGCTCAGGAGCACCTTGTCGAACAAGATCTCGTTCGCGTCCGTCTCGCGGACCGCGTCCATCGCCGAGAGCAGGTGCTGGTACTGGACCATCGGGTCCGCGCTCACCGTCACCTGGTTCTCGTCCTCGAAGCGCGCCTTGATGCGCTGCGCGCACTGGCGCAGCGCGCGCCAGTCGTAGTTGCCACCGACCTTCGGGACCGTGATCACGCGGCCCGTGCCGATCGACTCGCAGCCCGGCGCGAGCTTGCCGCCCGCGCCCGCCACGATGATGCCGTTGTCGGTCACCGTGACGTTGAGGTTCAGGCTCTCCCCCTCGGGCGCGCGACGACCGACGCCGCCGCGCGAGTAGCTGGGGAGCGACGCCTCGACCTGGCTGTAGAAGCCGATCGTCGTCAGCAGCATCAACAAGAAGACGATCAGGTTGATCGTGATGTCGAGGAACGGGACGATGTTGAGCTCATCGTCCAGCTCGTCGACCGACGGCTCGTGGTGCTTCGAGCGCTTCTTGATGAGCGCCCTTTGGTGGGGCGTCAGGTTCGCCATACCGTCGCCGCGTCAGCCCTTGGGCCGGAGCGTGAGGAGGTTCTCCAGCTTCTGCACCGACTTCTCCAGCTCGATCTTGTTCTTCTTCACCATCGAGTTGAGGAAGAGGTGAGCGAACATGCAGATGACGGCGATGAGGAGGCCGAGGAAGGTGTTCCACATGGCCTCGGCGATGCCGCCCATGAGGATCGCCTGCTTCTCCGCCGGGTCGAGGTCGACGCTACCGCCGGCCTTGAAGGCCGCGATGAGCCCCTTCACGGTGCCGAGGAGGCCGGTGAGGGTCGCGAGGTTCGCGAGCGTCCAGAGCCACGGCGTCCGCTTCTCGAGGTGCGGCAGCTCTTCGGCCATCCGCTCGTCCATCGAGGCGATGATCGCCTCCTCGCCGCGGTTGACCTGCGTGAGGCCGCTCTTGATCACCTGCAGCAGGGGAAGCGGCGCCGCCTCGCACAGCTTGATCGCGCGGTCGATGTGACCTCCCTGCACGAGCTTGCGGACCTGCGCCATGAACTCCGGCGCGTTGACCCGATACTTCGTCAGCAGGAAGACCAACCGCTCGGCGATGATCGCAAGCGCGAAGGCGAGTACGCCGATGTTGATGAACGAGAACGGCGCGCCCTCTACAAGTGCATGCCAGATTTCTTCCATCAGCGGGGCTCCTTGAAACGCCAGTTGACGCGACGTTCGGTCGCGGTGCGGGGGGCCCTTGGAGACTGCGCGGGGCCGGACCTGCAGGTGTTGAAAAAACGAGTGAATCTCGGCAGGTTTCGGCCCTGGCCCGAGGATTGGCGGAAGCTAACCTAGCCTCCGAGACCTTGTCAACGAGAGAGGCGCGCTCTTTTCGCGCCCGCGCTCGGCGTCTTCGCAGCCGACCATCGTCGACGTCCACGTCCACGTGCACGTCCAAGTGCATGTGCACGTCCACGTGCACGTCCACGTCCACGTCCACGTGCGCGTGCACTTTCATCGTCCACGGCGCGTCACGTCTGAGTGCGCGCGATGTCGATATATATGCGCCAGCGATGATGACGGGTCCCCGTGGAGGCCGAGCGCGGACGCACCACTGGCGGCGAGATCGTCTCGAGCCGCTCCCACCCGCCAAGGTCCGCTCCAGGGCCCCTCACCCCCCCGCGGGTTCACGCCCTGAGTCCAATTCCAGAGTGATCGCGCCGATCCCCACCCCAGACGCCGACGTCGGGAACTTCCAGGACGCCCGGATGTCGAACCGCCCCAGCATGCGTCCGCGCACGAGGTGCACGAACGATGCGCGGATCGTCGTTGACTTGGCTGCGCGGCTCTGTATCATCGGCCGTCGTTTTGTACGAACCCTCGATATTACAGGGCTATCGAGGAATTTTTGGTGGCGCGGCGAATGACCGCCGCAAATGAGACGGTGATTTAGGAGGCATAGGACCCATGACCACGATTGCACACGCCTTCGACCAGGGTGGATGGGCGATGTACGTCATCCTCTTTTGGCTCGTGTTGGGAATCGGGTTCATCGTCGAGCGGGCGGTCTACCTGTATCGGTCGAGCATCAACAAGGACGTCTTCCTCGCGACGATGCAGAAGTGCATCCTCGCCGGTGACATCGGCCGCGCGATCAAGCTGTGCAGCGCTGCCAACGCCCCGCTCGCTCGTATCGTCAAGGCCGGCCTCATGAAGGTGAACCGCCCGGACGCCGAGGTTCAGTCCGCGATGGACGAGGCCGCGCTCCGCGAGCTCCCCAAGATCGAGGCGCGCACCGCGTTCCTCGGCCTCTTCGCGAACCTCGCGATGCTCTCGGGCCTCTTCGGCACGGTGCTCGGCCTCATCAAGGCCTTCGGCGCCGTCGCTGGCGCGTCGGGTGCGGAGAAGGCGGCGATGCTCGCGGCCGGTATCTCGCACGCGATGTGGTGCACGGCCTTCGGTCTGCTCGCGGCCATCACGGCCCTCATGGGCATGGCCGTGCTGAACGGTAAGACGCAGGGCCTGCTCGACGACATCAACGCGGCCACGGTCCAGGTCATGAACCTGGTCGTGAACAACCGCTCCAAGGTCAACCTGCAGGGCATCCAGCAGGCGGGCTGAAGGCCCGTCTGACGGTCCCCCGCTCGAGAGGTAGTTCTCCATGGGTGGTATCGACACCGGCGGCGGTCATGGCGGGAAGAAGAGCGTGGATCAGGAGATCCCGCTCATCCCCTTCATCGATCTGCTCTTCTGCTGCGTCATGTTCCTGCTCGCGACCGCGGTCTGGAACCAGCTCGCGCGCCTCAGCGCGAACCAGCGAACCCCCGGGCAGGCGGCCACCCAGGACTCGCCCCCGCCCGAAGAGCGCGTGAAGCTGATCCTCCAGGTTCAGAACAGCGGCTACGTGCTCGCCTCGAGCGCGGGCGACAGCCTCACGATCGCGAAGAACGGCGACTCGTTCGACCTCGAGGAGCTGCGCACCAAGCTACAGGAGCGCAAGCGCCTCGAGCCCAACCGTCGTGACATCATCGTCGCGCCGGAGGATGGCGTCCGCTATGAGGACGTCGTGGTCGCCATGGACGCCGTCGTCGGCGAAGGCTTCCCGGAGATGTCGCTCAGCGACGGCGCCGGATTGCTCTGAAGGTCGAAGAGATCATGACCATCCACGTACCCGGCAAGGTCCTCCTTCACCACGTCCCGCTCAAGTTCGTGCGCGACAAGGTGACGGGTGGAGGGAAGAAGGCGGTCGACCAGTCGCTGCCGCTCGTCCCCTTCATCGACTTCCTCATCGTGCTCATCGTCTTCTTGATCATGCAGTTCCAGACCTCGGGTGAGCTCATCACCCCGGCTGCGACGATCACGATGCCGTCAGCGCAGAACACCGAGGAGATCGAGATCTCCCCGATCATCGCGATCGACGCCAACATCATCGCGCTCGACGGCAACCGCATGGCGGACACGCCCTCGCTCGCCGCGAACCCGACGCTGGAGCGCATCGAGCCGCTCATCCAGAACCTCGAGACGCTGAAGCGCAACTGGAGCGTCCTGCACCCGGCGGAGCCCTTCCCGGGCAACGTCATCCTCCAGGCCGACATCAACATCGACTTCCGAGTCGTGAAGAAGGTGATGTTCTCGGCGGCGCAGGCTGGCTACACGAACGTCAGCTTCGCGGTGAACGCGCTCGGCGGCGACTGAGCCACCAGCCCACGTCGAAAGAGGCGCGTCTCCGGACGCGCCTTTTTCGTTTCCGTCGGAGCCCATCGAGCTCGCTCGAAACGAGTCGCCGAGCGCTCGACCCGAGCGACCCGACCGTGCAGGATGGCCCCGCGCAGACCCCTGACGAGACACGCATGACGCTCGAGCCTGCCCAATACGAGACGCCGAAGCGGACGAGCTTCGGACCGCGGCTGCCCTGGAAGTGGATCTTCCCGATCGCGCTCGCCATCGCGCTCATGGTCGGGTTTTACAACTGGCGCGACCGCAGCCAGACCCACACCCTCCGCCAGACGATCTCCGCGCTCTACGAGGCCAACGTGCCTCCGGTGCGTGCCCGGGTGAGCACCTTCCGCGAGCGCGTCGAGGCGTGGATCCAAGAGGCGGGGGCCGAGGCGCCGGAGACGTGGGTCGACCCACGCCTGGATCTGGCGGGGCTGCACCGCGTGGAGGGAATCTACCTGCGTCTGCACCAGAGCCAGACCGTGAGCCCCGAGGCGATCGCCGAAGGCGCCAAGGCGATGGGACCCGACGCGATCGCGCGCTGCCTCGGCCTCGCGCCGATCTCCATGCGCGGCTTCTATGCGCGGGCCGACATGCTCGACCCGGCGTGGATCGACGAGGTCCAGGCGAGCGACGACGTGCTGCGGCTGCAGGTCCTGGAGGAGCAGCTCCGCAACCGCGTCGCCCGCGACTTCCCCGTGCTCGTCGACACGACGCGGGCCGCCTACTTCCTGCTCACCATCCAGCACGGCGAGAGCCGCCGGGACGCCCCCGTCGACGTGTTCTTGTGGGATCTGCAGCGGCAGACCCCGCTGCTCCGCACGCGCGTCCAGGCCCGCGGGAGCTTCATCCCGGCGCGCATCGCCGTCGGCGGCGCCGCCGCGGGCGCCGCCGCGCCGCTGCCCGAGACCACGGGGCTCGTCGACTGCTCGATCGCCACCCAGGTCCGCGCCGCCACGGGTCACGCCGCGCCGGAGGTTCGCTCGCAGATGCCCGTGGGCGTGCGCCGGACCCTGGCCGACGAAGACGAGACCGGTGAAGCGCGCGCGCCGAGCCCGGTCGAGGGCGAGGCGGCAGCGGCCGAGGGCGAAGCGGCCACGGAGACCGCGACCGAGGCTGGGGGCGAGTGAGCCCGCACCGACGGTGAAAGACTCGACGCGGATTTCCGCGGGCTGTTAGCATCGCGCCTCGTTTTCGGGGCTCTCATCGACGGGGTTTCTGGGTGATCAAAGCGTTACGTCGTTTCGACGCGGGGTTGGCGCGAGGCGAGGCCGCCATCGCGACGGTCGTGCTCCTCTCGCTGGTGGTCGTCGCGGCCCTCCAGTCGTTCTTCCGGAACATGGCGGACCAGGGCTTCGCGTGGGGCAACAGCGCGCTGCAATCGATGACGTGGGGTGACCCCTTCATGGAGAAGGCCACCCTCTGGGTCGCGATGTTCGGCGCCTCGCTCGCGACCTATCACGGCAAGCACATCGGCATCGACGTCGTGGCGCGCGTCGTCGGACCTCGGCCCCGCGCCATCATCCGCGGCATCACCCAGCTCTTCGCGGGCGTCACGTGCTTCTACTTCGCGCGCGTCGTGCTCGGCGCGCTGCTCGCGAAGGCGGGGCGCATCGGCACCGAGTGGGGCGTCCTCGACGGCTTCGACACGGTGCACATCTGCCAAGCGACCGCGAGCGCCATCGCGGACGCCGGGATGGAGCGCCCCGGCGTCTTCTGCGCGCTCCGCGGCGCGCTCGACGCGATCGGCATCACGGTCAACAGCCCGACGCGCGCGATGGACCTCGTCGTGCCCGCGATGTTCTGCGTGATTGGCATCCGCTTCGTCTTCAAGGGCCTCGGCGCCTTCGGCCGGCTCTCCACTGGCGGCATCCCCGAGTCCGAGCTCGAGGGCGGCGCCGACCACGGCAAGACCGCCGAAGGGGAGGCCTGAGCCATGGAGCCCCTCACCGTCCTCCTCGTCATCGCGCTCGTGCTGCTCGCGCTGCTGGGCTCGCCGCTGCTCGCGATCTTCGCCGCGGCCGCGATGCTGCTCTTCGCCGGCTTGGCCGACACCTCCATCACCGGCGCCGCGGCCGACATCTTCAGCGAGAAGTTCGCCGAGTCGCCGCTGCTCGTGACCATCCCGCTCTTCACCTTCGCCGGCTACCTGATGGCCGAGAGCGGCACGCCGCAGCGCCTCGTGAGAGTGAGCCGCGCGTGGTTCGGCTGGATGCCGGGGGGCCTCGCGATGGTCTGCCTCGTCGCGAGCGCGTTCTTCACGACCTTCACGGGCGGCAGCGGCATCACCATCGTCGCGATCGGCGGTCTGCTCTACCCCGCGCTCATCAGCGAGAAGTACCCCGAGCAGTTCTCGCTCGGCCTCGTCACGGCGGGCGGCTCGCTCGGCCTGCTCTTCCCGCCCTCGCTCCCGATCGTGCTCTTCGCGGTCGTCGCGGGCATCGAGGTCGAGAAGCTCTTCCTCGCCGGGCTCGTCCCCGGCGTGGTGACCGTCTTCGCGCTCGCGCTCTACGCGGCCTTCGTCGGCGTGCGTTTCCCCTCGATCCCGCGGCAGGCCTTCGACACGAAGGAGGCCTTCGCCTCGCTCCGCGCGGTCTTCTGGGAGCTGATGCTGCCGGTGCTCCTGGTCGGCGCGCTCGTGGCGGGCGTGCTCCGCATCCACGAGGCCGCCGCCTTCACCGCCATCTACGTCCTCATCATCGAGGTCTTCGTCTACAAGGACGTGAAGATCCGCGCGCTGCAGGGCATCGTGAAGGAGTCGATGACGATGGTCGGCGCGATCCTCGCGATCCTCGCGACCGCCGTCGGCTTCACCGGCTACCTCATCCAGGCCCAGGTCCCGATGGAGATCCTGGAGTGGATGAAGGGCTTCATCGAGAGCGACGACCCGGTCGTCCGCCAGATCACCTTCCTGCTCCTGCTGAACGTCTTCCTGCTCCTCGTGGGCATGCTGATGGACATCTTCAGCGCGATCGTCGTCGTCGTGCCGCTGATCCTCCCGATCGCGCGCCAGCTCGGCGTCAACGACTACCACCTCGGCGTGGTCTTCTTGCTGAACCTCGAGATCGGCTACCTGACGCCGCCAGTCGGCTTGAACCTCTTCATCTCGAGCTTCCGCTTCGGCAAGCCGGTCACCCTGCTCTACAAGGCGGTCGTGCCCTTCATCGCGCTGCTCATCGTGGCGCTCGCGGTCACGACCTATTGGCCGAGGCTCTCGCTGCTCTTCCTGCCGGAGGATGCGGGGGTGAACGTGATCGCCGAGGAGCCGCCGACGCTCGACGTCGAGGACGCGCCCGTGGTCGACGACGACGGCGGCGGCGGTGGGTTCGGCGACCTCGACGATCTCTTCGACGAGAGCGGCGGTGGCGGGGGTCTCGACGCGCTCGAGGACGAGCTCGACGGCGACGCCCCTGCGCGGACGGGTCTCGACGCGCTCGAGGACGAGCTCGGCGGCGCCGACGACGAAGAAGAAGACGACGATGCGCTCGACGCGCTCGAGGGCGACCTCGGGTTCTGAGCGCCCGTCGGGGTGGGCTGGCGGCCGCGCTCGAACGGAAACGTAGCCGTTCTGGCAGGCCGCCCTACTGGACGGCGCGCAGCGAGCGGATCGAGCGGAGGGGCTTGCGACAGCCCGAAGCGGATCGGAGCACGCCGCTGCCTCGACGTTCGCTCCGCTTCGGCGCAGACCTCCGCTCGTGATGACACACGTCGACCTCTCCTCTGCGCTGGATGCGGCGCGACGCCTCGCGGACGAGGCGGGCGCGCTGGCCCTCGACGCCTTCCGGCGTGGCGGCGCCGTGCACAAGAAGGGCGCGATCGATCTGCTCACCGACACGGATCTCGCCGTCGAGGCGCTGGTGCGCGCCCGCCTCGGCGAGGCCTTCCCCGAGCACGACCTCGTCGGCGAGGAGGGGAAGGACCTCGTGCGAGGCGACCGGCCCGTCTGGTACGTCGACCCGATCGACGGCACGACGAACTTCGCGCACGGTCACCCCTTCTTCTCGGTCTCGCTCGGGCTCTTCGCCGAGGGCCGCGCGGTGCTCGGCGTCGTGGCCGCGCCGGCGCTCGGCGTCACCTGGAGCGGCGCGGAGGGGCTCGGCGCCGCGCGGCGGTGGCGCCACGCGGACGGGACGCGCGAGGAGCCCTGCCGGGTCTCGAGCGCCGCGACGCTCGCCGACGCGCTCTGCGCCACGGGCTTCCCCTACGATCGCTGGACCCAGGAGGACGACAACACGCGCGAGCATCGCGCCTTCCTCAAGCGCGCGCAGGGCATCCGCCGCTGCGGCTCCGCTGCGATCGACCTCTGCCTCGTCGCCGACGGCACTTACGACCTCTACTGGGAGCAGCGGCTCTCCCCTTGGGATATGTGCGCGGGCGCGGCGCTCGTGAGCGCGAGCGGCGGCCGCCTCAGCGACTACGACGGCGGCCCCGCCGACCCGCGCACGGGCCGGCTCGTCGCGAGCAACGGGCTCGTGCACGACGCGGCGCTCGAGGTGCTCGCGGGATGCCGCGCGTCCTGATCCGGCGCTCGGCAATCAGGCGCTCCCTGATCACACACCCGCGCGGCGATCACCGCGACCGGGGCCCACGCACCACGCCCGCACACCACGCCCACACATCACGCCTGCGCACCACGCCCACACATCACGCCTGCGCACCACGCCCGCACACCACGCCTGCGCACCACGCCCGCACACCACCCGCACACCACGCCCGCGCACCACGCCCGCGCACCACGCCCGCACACCACCCGCACACCACCCGCACACCACGACCGCGCACCACGCCCGCACACCACGACCGCGCACCATACCCGCGCACCGCGCGCGACGACCGTAGCGGTCAGCTTCCTATGAGGGGCTGTCGCCAGCCCCTCCCCCCCGGGGCATGAAGCCCCGCGGGGCCCCCTCCCACGAGCCTACGCTCGCTGCGCTCGCTGCGCGCCGTCCGGTTGGGCGGCTTGCGATAACGGCTGAGCTTCGTCTCAGCGAACCGGAAGTTCGTGACCAGG
>JAHBWH010000231.1 GCA_019637115.1 Myxococcales bacterium
GCCGCTGCTCTATCCGACTGAGCTACGGGGGCCGGCGCTGGTGGACCCGCCGAGGCGGGTCGTGGTCGGGGTGGCGGGATTTGAACCCGCGACAACGAGCACCCAAAGCTCGTGCACTACCAGGCTGTGCGACACCCCGTCTGACGAAGAGCGAGAAACCTAATGCGGGGACGGCCAGGACTCAAGGCCTCGCGTCCTCCCAGACACGCTCTTGGAAGCGGTCCCGCCCGACACGAAACCGGAACCGGACCTCGGACTCGGACCCAGACCCGGACGCGGACTCGGACTCGGACCCAGACCCGGACGCGGACTCGGACCCAGACCCAGACCCGGACGCGGACTCGGACCCAGACCCAGACCCAGACCCGGACTCGGACTCGGACTCGGACTCGGACTCGGACTCGGACTCGGACTCGGACTCGGACTCGGACGCGGACGCGGACTCGGACGCGGACCCCGAACGCGGAACCGCCGCGCGCGGGCGTCCGCTACCGAACGCCCGCGCGCCGACTCACTCCCGAATGATCAACCGTCGACACATCCCGGGGGCGTTCGGTTCGCGGCACCGCATGCCACACGGGCAGATGACGGCGCCCTCGCAGCGCTGGCCGAGCGGGCAGTCCGACGTCTCCCAACATTGGCCGACCGCTAGCAGCGAGCTCACGCACACCCCCGCGCCATCGGCGACACACATCGCGTTCACGCAACGCTGCCCGCGCAGGCCGCAGTGGCTGTCTTCGAAGCAGCAGCCCTCGGGCGGCCGCATCCCGCAGCTCCCGCACGCGCCGCGGGCGACCACGTTGACCCCGGACCGCGCCGCGACGCAGTCGTTCGAATAGGTCATCCCGTCGCAGCCACAGTGCTGGTCGAGCAGGCGCGAGCAGATGATCGGGCGGGGCGTGCACGCCCCCGTCCCCTCGCAATCGCCGGCGGCCTTCGCGCAATAGGCATCCTCCGCGCACTCCGCGTTCTCGGTGCAGGCCATGCTCATGCCGGCGTCGCCGGCCCCTTCGCAGCGGCCCCGCGCCGCGACGTTCACGCCCGCGACGTTCGCCTCGCAGGAGTTGCTGTAGCTCGTGCCGTCGCAGCCGCAGACCCAGTCGATGACGTCGGGGCACGCCTCCGGGCGAGGCGTGCAGCGTCCGTCGGCGTCACAGGTCGCCGCGGAGCAGAACTCGGCCTCGCCACACTCGTCGTTCTCGCTGCACTGAGCTCCCGCGTCGGTGATCCCCGCGTCGTCCGCGCCCGCGTCCGAGGCGGCGTCGACCTCACCGCCGCCGTCCGTGCTCGCGTCCGGCGCCGAAGCATCCCGTCCCGCGTCCGTCTCCGCATCGTCGTCCCCACACCCAGCGCACAAAGCGAGCGCCACCAGACACGCGACCGTCATCCGCATAGGTACCTCCAAGCGTCTCGAAGGTACATCGAGGCCCGAGTCGCCGCGAAGCGGGTTCGTCCGGCGGTGACCGGACGATGGCGATCGCGGCGACGAGCGCCGCGCTCGCGCTCCGACGGCGGAGCGTCGAATCCGGCAGATGCCGAGAGATCATTCTTCCGAGAGATTCGCCGCGCGCTCGTCGCGATCCTCTCCTGCGGGGTCCTCCGCTGCGGGCTCCTCCACGAGATCGTGGTCGGGGACGAGGACCTCTCCGGCGTCGACGGGCTCGGCGTCGCGGTGTGCTTCCGACTCGGGCTCTTCCTCCGTGACCAACGCAGATCGCGCGGGGATGCCGGCGTCATTCGTCCGCGCCCCCATCCGATAAGTCACCGAGAGCGAGACGAAAAATGAGCTGACGTGATACTCGCCGGCGCATCCGCCCGACGCGGTCAGCGTCGGCGGCCGCCCGGCTTGGTAGCGGGGGCGCTCGGACTCCGAGGGGTGGACCGAAGAGCAGAGCTCCGGGTCGTTCTCCGTGCGCCGATGGGGCGCCCCGCCGCCCCAGCCGAGCCCGAGGTCCACGTCGAGCGGGCCGGCGCGGACGCCCAGCCCACCGAAGACCGAGAACTGCAGGCCGGGCGGCGGAGAGAAGGGGGTCATCGTCGCGCTGTTGGAGGCGCTGTTCCCCACGGTGCCGCCGAGCCGTACGGTCATTCGCGGCAGCACCCAGAGCTCGCTCGCGAGGCCTCCGATGTAGACGTTGCGCCACCGGAACTGCGCCACGGTGTCGGGCACCAAGCTCGCGAGCAGCCGGTCGTTGGGCGAGAGCTCGAAGCGCTGCGTCGCGTTCGCCTCGGCGTGGAGCTGGATGCGGAGCTCCGCGGCGACGGTCAGTCGGTTCCGCCACGTGGTGTAGGCGACGCCCCCGCGGATCGTGTGCGGCACGTACCACCGGGTCGTCGTCGGGATCTCGATCGGATCCCCCATGCCGAAAGGCGACGGAATCGTCGTCTGCCCCGACATGTTCACCCAGACCTTCGAGCGGTAGGAAGCCGCGAGCGTCAGGCCTGGGATCGGCCGATAGCTGACGCCCAAGAGCACCCCGGGGATGCCGAAGCCATGGAGGTTCTGGTCGGCCTGGGACCAGCCGCCCGCGATGGGCTCTTGCTGCACCGCGTTCACGGCCTGTCGGCCGTAGGGCAGCCGCAGGGTCACACCGAGGCTGAGCACGTCCGGGATGACCGTGACCTGGATGGGGACCGCGATCTCGGCCACGAAGAGCGTGACGCTCTGCTCGATCGGGGTCTCGTACGAGACGCCGCGAGGCCGATCCGTCGCCCGATCGCCGGTGCACTCGCTCGGGTCGCCGTAGCTGATGCAATCCACCGCCGGGAAGCCGCCACCGAAGCCGGTCAGCACGTACGCACCGAGTCCGACGGAGACTCGCTCGTGCACGCGACCGACCCCGCCGAGGAAGAGCAGCGGCGCGTAGATGAGGCCGCTGTTCTGCTCCGTGCCGGGCCCCGCGAAGGGCGCCCTGAGGTTGACGAGGAGCGAGGTCGCGACGGCCGTGACGGAGAAGCGCTCGATCTGGTCGAGCTGCGCGGGGTTGTGGAGCAGCGCCGCGGGGCTGTCGACGCTGGCGACCGCCACCCCTGCCATCCCCGTGACGCGCGCGTCGTACGAGCCCGGCGGCTCCGGGTTGGCGTGCGCCGTCCCCCCAGCGGCGACGAGCGCCACGCCGACGACGAGCGAGGCCAAGGCGCCCGGCTCCCCACCCCTCCGCGCGAACGACCGCCGACCACGCAAGCGGCGCGCGAGGCGCCCCGCCGAGGTGCAACGAAGATGAACGCCCAAACGACCGCCGTTCAACACGGCGCGGAAGGTAGCGCTTCGCCATGGCCGGGAGGTGATGCGGCGCGCACGAGAGGGCGAGCCGTTCTCAATCGCTCCCGAGCCGTCGCGATCCACCCCCGAGCCGCATGGCGCGAGACACCCCTTCGCGGCAGGGGGAAACGTGGTAGGCCGACGGCCGTGGACGATCGAGCCAAACGAATCGTGGACACCGCGATCGAGCTCGCGGCGCGCGACGGCTACCACGCCGTCCGGCTGCGTGACGTGGCGGCGAAGGCCCAGGTCGCGCTCGGGACCGTGTACAAGCGCTTCGGCTCGAAGGAGGAGATCCTCGTCGCCGCGCTGACCCGCGAGGGCGAGCGCCTGCTCGCGCGATTCTCGGAGCTGGCGAACGCGCCGAGCCAGGCCACCGAACCGCACGCGCGCGTGATGGCCTTCTTCGAGCTCGCGACCGACAACTTCGTCCGACGCCCCAAGCTCGCCCGCGCGCTGCTGCGCGCCCTCGCCGGCGAGCGCATGGCCTCCCATGTGGCCTCGCTTCACGCGCTCTGCATCGGCATCCTGGTCGCGACGCTCGAAGGCCGCGCACCCCACGAGCCGTCTAGCTGGGGCGGCGATGCCGACGTCGAGGCACGCGAGACCGCGGCCATCCTGCTCGAGGTCTGGTTCGCCGCCCTCGTCGGATGGGCGGCCGGCGCCCACGACCCGAGCGGCGTCGTCGCGCGCGTCGACCGCGCGGCGCGGCGACTGGTGCCGACCGCGTCGGCCTGATTGGCTACGTGCGCCCCCGCCCCGGACACGGACGCGGCCCCGGAAACGGACGCGGCCCCGGAAACGGACGCGGCCCCGGAAACGGACGCTGCCCCGGAAACGGACGCGGCCCCGGAAACGGACGCTGCCCCGGAAACGGACGCTGCCCCGGAAACGGACGCCGCCCGGAAACGGACGCCGCCCGGGAAACGGACGCCGCCCCGGAAACGGACGCCACCCCGGAGGCGGACGCGGCCCCGGAAACGGACGCGGCCGACTACTCGGCCGCGCAGCGCTCCCGCAGCGCTTGCATCGCGTCCGCGTACTTCGCGTTGCGGCCGGTCGCGGCGAGGTATCGCGCGGCGTAGGCGCAGCCCTCGGGGGTCGCGCCGGCGCGGGTCGCGAGGTGGGCGAAGGCCATCGGCTGCGCGCGGGGGTATCCCGCCGCCGCGCGGAGCGCCGCGCTCGGGTCGCCGCGAGTGCGCATCAGCGCCTCCGCAAGCAGGAGACTCGCTTCCGTGTCCCCCGGCCGCGCGTCGAGCGCCCGCTCGGCGTAGCGCTGCGCGGCGCCGAAGCGCCCGAGGTTCAGCTCGATGCGTCCGCGCACGACCAAGAGGCGCGGGTGGCTCGCGGCGGCGGGCTCACCGCCCTCGACCGCCGAGCCCTCGAGCGCTACCTGGATCTGTTGCGTCGAGAGGTTCCCTCGCCCGTCGAGCGCGTGCGCGAGCGCCTTCGCGAGCGCCATCTCGACCGGGTCGGCGCCGAGGCGCCGCGCCTGCTCGAACATCCCGACCGCAGGCCTGTAGAGCTCGCCCTGGAGCTGGAGCTCCGCGACGATCACGCGGAGCTCGGCGTTGCCCCGCAGGCCTCGCTCACGCATCGCTCGGTTCACGTCCCTCATGCCCGAGAGGCCCGAGCCGTAACCGACGTGGAAGCGCGCCCGCGCGAGCCAGACTTGGTCGCCGACATCCCGGAGGGCGGCGACCCGATCGAGGAGCGTCGCGGCGTCATCGAGGCGGTGCTCCTCGACGTCGAGCAAGAAGCGCCCCGTGAGCGCGAGAGGGTCGGTGGGGGCCCGCGCGAGCGCCGCGTCGAAGGCCTCGCGCGCCTCGCCCGGCTGGCCCGCGCGGCGCGCGGCATCACCGCGCTGGGCGTGGAGGGCGACGTCCTCGGGGCGCTTCGCGAGCGCCGCCGCGAAGGCCTCGCGGGCGGCGTCCCAACGCTCGAGCGCGTAGAGCGCCTCCGCGCGCGCGACGAGCAGGCGATCGTCGTCGGGGTGCCGCGCGAGCGCCGCCTCCGCCAGCCCGAGCGCGTCGGCGGCCTCGTCGGGCACCAACGCCGCGACGGCGATCGCGACGTGGGCGGGGTGCGTGGGCGTGGACTCGAGCGCTCGCCGCGCGAGCGTGCGCGCGCGCTCTCGATCCCCCTGCGAGGTCGCGAGCGCGGCGCCGGCCGAGAGGCCCTCCGCGGCCCACCCCTCGCTCTGCGCGCCCCGCTCGTACGCGGCGGCGGCCTCCGCGGGCGCGCCGCGTCGCTCATGCGCGCGCCCGACGAGCAGGAGCGCGTCCGGGCTCGCGGGCACGGTCGAGAGCACCGCGAGCGCGGCCTCCGGCCCCTCGCCCTCGAGCGCGAGCCACGCGCGGACCCGCCCCGCGAGCGCGGGGTCGGCGCCGACCTGCTCGAGCCCCGCGATGGCGGCGCGCGCGGTCTCCACGTCGCCCGCGCGCAGGAGGATCTCGGCGACGCGCCAGCGGTGCTCGGCGTCGCCCGGAGGCGCCGCGAGCAACCCGGTGTCGCTCATCAGGACGCCGCGGGCGCGCTCGCGCTCGCCGGCGAGCGACGCGCTCCACGCTTCGACGAGCGTCGCCCACGCGCGCTCCCGGGGCGTCGACGCCTCGTGGGCGGCGAGCGCCGCCGCCGCCTCGTCTCCCCCCGCGCGGCGCGCGCGCATGAGCACCAGCGCACGCGCGAAGAGGACCTCGGGGGCGCCTCGGTCCACCCCCTCGAGCGCCGTGAGCGCGCCGTCGACGTCACCCGCGTACGCAGCCGAGAGCGCGACCTGCGCGGTGTAGCGAGGCGCCCCCTCACGCACGCCGCTCGCGGCGCGCGCCTCGACGAGCGCCCGCGCCGGGTCTCCCGCGTGGAATGCCGCGAGGGAGCGCGCGTGCGCGGTCTCGGCCGCGAAGGTGCCTCGGGCGATGAGGCGTTCGGCCGCCTGGCTCGCCCTCGAGAGGTCGCCCTGCGCGAGCGCGACGTAGGTCTCGGCCTTCAGCCGCTCGGACGCCTCGCCCTCGTCGTCGGGCACGGCCGCGAGCGCGGCTTCGGCCACCGCGAGCTCGCCCTCGCCTGCCCACGCGAGCATCGCCTCCAGGCGAGCGCGGAGGCCTGGCGCCTCCCCGGCGCCGAGCGTGGCGAGCGCCTCCCGCACGTCACTCGCGCGACCGGTGTCCCCAGCGGCGAGCGCTGCCGACTCCACCGCGCTGGCGTGGACGAAGTGATGGACGACCCACGCGGTCGCGGCCGCGAGCAGCACACTGATGACGATCGCGATGGTTCTGCGCAGGCGCTGGCGACGCAGCACCTCGGGCGGAGTCAGCACCTCCGTCACGGGCTCGAGCCGCCGGTCGACCTCGTCGAGCTTGAAGAGGTCGGATTTGGGTTCGTCGCTCATCTGCTTCGGGGAGCCCTTCGACCCGGCCTGCAACTGGGGTCGCACCCCGACGTACCGCGCCTCACCGCCACCCTCGAAGACGTTCACGTCTCGCTGGTGCGCCGAGGCGGGCGCGCCGGGTCAACGCGCGGCACCAATTGACGAGCCATCCACAGAGGAGAGTGTCTCGCGCCCGACGCGCTCGTCGCAAGTTCGTTGATACGTCGGCCCGGAAGCCCCGAACGAAGCCCCGAACGAAGCCCCGAACGAAGCCCCGAACGAAGCCCCGAACGAAGCCCCGAACGAAGCCCCGAACGAAGCCCCGAACGAAGCCCCGAACGAAGCCCCGAACGAAGCCCCGAACGAAGCCTCAGCAATCTCGCGCGCGGGCGGCCATCCGTGGAGGGGTGAGGTCCCCGCCAGAGAGAGGCTGGAAACTGAGAGACTCCCCCTCGGCGGGTGGCAAACGGCGACTCAACGATTGGTGGCCGCGAGGATGCCCCCCGCGGCCGCGATGCGCACGAGCGGGTCCTCGTCCTCGAGCGCGCGGCGGGCGGCCTCGGGCATGCGGGCGTCGCGTGCGAGAGCGCGGGCCGCGACCCGCCGCAGCAAGGGAGCGCCCGCGCTCAGCACCGCCTCGAGCTTCGCGATGGCGGGCTCCACCGCGCTCTCGGCGAGCACCGCGGCAGCCTGCACCCCAGGCATGTCGTCACCCTCCAGCAGCGCCACGAGGGCCTCGCGTCCCTCGGGCTGGCCCTCCGGGTCGCGGAGCAGGGCGCGCGCGAGGCCGAGGCGCACGCCGCGGTCGGTCTCGCGCTCGAGCGCCGCTTGGGCCGCCTCGCGGGTCTCGCGGCTCGGCCGGAGCGAGACGAGGGCGACCGACGCCTGGGCGCGTAGGCTCGTCTCCTCGTGGTGGAGGGCGCCGCGCAAGAAGGCCAGCGCGTCGTCCCTCACGGCCGCGTTCTGCTCCGTCGGCGGGAGCATCGCGAGCACGCGCGCGGCCTCGACCCCGGCGACCCCGGTCGGCAACCCGAGCAGCGGCGCGAGGATCGGCACCGCGGCCTGCTCGTCGGCGCGGATCAGCGCGTGGATCACGGCCTGCCGCGCGGCGTGGTCGGGGTCGCCGAGGCGCTCGCGCAGCATGGGCACCGCCGACGCGCCCTGCTCGCCGAGCGCGCGGATGGCCGCCGCCCGAACCCGCGCGTCGGGGTCGACCCGCGCGACGACCAGGAGCCGGTCGAAGACCGCGGCGGAGTCGCGCCGAGCCGCGAGCCGGGTCGCCGCTGCGCGGCGCACGCGCGGGCTCGTGTCGTCGAGGAAGGAGAGCAACTTCGCCTCCTCCGCCGGCTCGATCGCCACGATCGCCTCCGCGACGATCTCGGGGTCGTCGGCGTCGAGCAGCGCGTAGAGGTAGGCCGTCGCGCCTCGGTCTCGCCGCGCGTGCAACGCGCCGAGCGCCTTCGCGCGCGCGAGCGTCACCCCCTCGGACGCCGCGACGCGCCGCAGCGCGCCGACCCCAGCGTTGCCGGCGAGACGAAGCTGCGCGATCGCGGCGTCGCTCCGCTCGGGCACCTCGCCGAGCGCCTCGAGCTCGAGCACGAGGGCGGCGATCTCGCCGAGCAGTCGGACGTCGGAGCCGTCCGCCTCGCGGAAGCGCTCGTACGCGGCGAGCGCGCCGGGCACGTCCCGCGCCCCGATCGCGTTGCCGACGTTCTTGCGAGGCCCGCCCCCACAGGCCGCGAGCGCGAGCGCGAGCAGACCGACGCTGACGGCCCGTCGCGTCACTTGGTGCCGGGCGGCGGGGGCGGCGTCGTGACCTCCACCAGCCACGCGTCGCTCGAGATGAACGAGACGCCGTCGATCTCGGACTGATCTGCCAGATCCGGATGATCGGTGATCACGCGGCTCGCGCCCGCGGCCCGCGCGCCTGCGGCCAGCGCGGGCGCCCATGCGTCGGGGCCGTGCGCGCCGCCGTCGACGATCTCGACGAGCCCTCGGATGGTCGACATCTGGGCCGTGACGGCCTCCTTCTTGAAGGCCTCGACGTTGTTGAGCATCGCCTCGATGCGATCGAGCACCCACTCGGTGGTCTTCACCTTGGCGCCTCCGCCGAGGACTCGGCGCACGACGTGCTCGGGCGGGGAGCCGAGCGCGACGGAGGCGTTCACGAAGACGTCGGGGGCGAGGAAGATGTCTGCGGCCATCGAACGCGATTGTCCGGGGTGGCGCGGAGAGGTCAAGAAGGATCGTCGGGGCCTGCTGTCGGGCGTCCCCACGAAGAGGCGCGGCGTGGCGGGCGGGATCGGCGCGAGCGCTGCTCGGTCACGCGGACGCACGAGCCGCGGGATCGGCGCGCACGTGGACACGCGACTCACAGACCGGCGCGAGTCACTCGGTCACGTGGACACGCGAGCCGCGGAAGCCCGTCCGATCGGTGCTCACCCCGTGCCATCCATCGGGGACGCGCGGCCACGTCTCGCGGAAGACCCGGTGGGCATCCGCCGGCGCGAGGTTCACGCAGCCGTGGCTGCGCGGCAGGCCGAAGCGCGTGTGCCAGAACGCCGTGTGCAGCGCGATGCTGCCGTCGAAGTATTGGGTCCACGGCACGTCCTGGATGCGGTAGGCGTCGTCTCCCGCCTCGGGCCCGAGGTTGGCCATCGTATCCGTCACGTGCTTGCGTTGGATCGTGAAGGTCCCCGTCGGGGTCGCGTGCTCGGCCAGCCCCGTCGAGACGAGCGTCGCGTAGACGGGACGGCGCCCGCGGTAGACGACGAGGGTCTGCTCGGAGAGGTCGACGTGGATCCACGGCTCGTCGTCCTCGACCTCGAAGGGAGGCTCGATCGCCTCGGCGACGCTGACGAAGTGGTGGCGGAGGTAGCGCGGGCCCTCCCAATCCGGCCCCTCGAGGCGGTGGTAGATCCCGTCCCCGATCCGATGGCGGCCCCGCCAGATCGCGGCGACCATCGTCTGGCGCTCGATCGGCTGGAGGTCCTCGTCGCGCACCAGCCGGGCCGTCCCATCGGCGCGCTCTCGGTGGATCATCGGATGACCCGTGCGGACCAGCCACGGGATGGGCAGCTCGAGTCCGTCGCCGAGCTCGACGCCCTGGAAGTCGTGGCCCGTGCGGGGCTCGAGCTGGGCCTCCTTCACGAAGCCGCCCCCCGTCGCGCGGACGAAGCGGCGCTGCGCGCGGACGAGGACGTCGCTGCCCGCGATGAAGAAGCCTCGCTGGAGGAAGCTCGCGATCACCGGGTGGCGCTGCGACGCGGGGCCGAGCTCCCCAGCGAAGAAACGCTCGGCCTGCCGCTCGTTCTGCCCGCGGAGCTCGTAGTAGCGATCGACCCACGCCTGCGCGGCCCGCTGCTGGTCGCGCGAGGGCGGCTGGTGATACTGCGGGACGAGGGGCTCCTTCACGAAGTAGTAGAGGTAGGGGAGCGGCTCGTCCCGTCGCGCGGGCGCCACGGGGTCTTCGACCTCGGGCGGGGCGTCGCCGACCTCCACGCCCTGCCCCGCGCAGACCCACCCGCGCGGCGCGAGCTCGAACCACCCCGAGCTGCAGGCGCTGGTGCGGGTCGGCTCGCGCTTGAGGCGCACGCGCTCGCCCCAGCGCAGCCAGCCGACCAGCCGTGACTCGCCGTCGGGCTCGCTGCGGATGACGAGCTGGGGCCGCGTGACGAGGCCGTGGAGCGGGTACTCGCGATCGAGCGTCTCTTCGCGTGCCCGGCGCGAGCCCTCGTCCTCGGCGGCCTCCGTCCGCGCCTCGAGCGTCGCGGCCGTCGCCTCATCGGGTGCGTCCCCTGCGCTCTCGCGTGGCTCTCCGGACTTACCCCCACACGCCAAGAGACCCGCGACGAGCGCCAGCCAGCGCGTGCTCGTGCGACCGTTCATCGGCGGGCAGGGTGTCGCCGGAAGCCGGACCGCGCAAACGGCCGACCGCGAACCGAGACCGACCAAGACGCGGATGCTCACGGTGACGCGCTCGGGGCTCGCGTCGCCCTGCTATGTCATCCGGGTGAGCGACCCCTTCTTCTACACCTGGCAGGCCCAACGCAACGCACGCGCCCTCGAGCTGCTCGGCGGCGACGGAGTCTGGATCGATACGAACGAGGGTCGCCTCCTCGACCTCGGCGCCCTCGTCTACCAGGTCAACGCGGGTCATGGGCATCGCCGCATCATCGCGGCCATCCAAGCCCAAGCGGACAAGCTCTGCGTCGCGCCGCCGAACGCGAGCTACCCCGCCAAGCGCGCCCTGGCCGAGGCCCTGTTGGAGAAGGCGCCGCCCGGCTTCTCGCGCGTCTTCTTCACGCTCGGGGGCTCGGACGCGAACGAGAACGCGCTGAAGATCGCGCGCATGGTCACGGGGCGCCACAAGACGATCGCGCGCTACCGGAGCTATCACGGCGCGACGCTGGGCGCCGTCTCGCTCAGCGGCGACTGGCGGCGCACCGAGGTCGAGCCCGCGCTCCCGGGGGTCGTCCACGTGATGGACCTCGACCACGGCGTCGAGGGCACGCAGATCCCCCGCACCCTCGAGCTCGAGGAGCAGGTGGGCGCGGTCTTCCTCGAGAGCATCGTCGGCGCCAACGGGGTGCTCGTCGCGCCCGTCGGGTATTACGAGGCGGTCCGAGCGGCCTGTGACCGCCACGGCGCGCTCCTCGTCATCGATGAGGTGCTGGCTGGCTTCGGGCGCACGGGCCGCTATTGGGGGCTTCAACATTGGGACGTGATCCCCGACATGATCACGTGCGGGAAGGCGCTCACGAGCGGGTACGGCACCCTCGGCGCCGTGCTCGTGCACGACCGCGTGGCCTCGGTCTTCGACGACCGCGTGCTCGCTTGCGGGCTGACGCATTATGCCCACCCGCTCTCGGTCGCGGCGGCGCTCGAGGCGATGCGCGTCTACGATGACGAGGGCCTCGTGGATCACGCCGCCGCGCTCGAGGCGCCGCT
>JAHBWH010000232.1 GCA_019637115.1 Myxococcales bacterium
CGGGGCACGGTCGCGGCGTTGAGGGCCACGAAGGGTCTCTGCGCGCGGCGGCTCGCGGCGTGGAGGTGGCGCGCGACGACCTCCTTGCCCGTGCCGGTCTCGCCGAAGATGGTCACCGTCGCGTCGGTCGGGCCCACCGTCGCGAGGAAGTGGCGGATCTGCCCCATCGCGTGGCTCTCGCCGATGAGCGGCGGCAGGTCGTCGCTGCTCGTCGGCTTGCGGGCCTCGCCGATGGCCTGGCGCAGGAGCGGGCCGAGCTCCTCGGCGTCGACGGGCTTCTCGAGGAAGGAGTAGGCGCCGAGGCGCATCGCCTCGACCGCTGCTTGGACGGTGCCGTGGCCGGTGAGCACCACGAAGCGCGTCGGGCCGCTCGGCCGGCGGCGGAGGACCTCGAGCCCGTCCATCCCGCGCATGCGCAGGTCGAGGAGCGCGGCGTCCGGCGGGCTCGACGCGAGCGTGCGCAGCGCGTCCTCGCCGCTGGCCGCCTCGCTCACGTCGAAGCCCTCACGACGGAGCGCCTTGCGCAGCGCGAAGCGGAACGCCTCGTCGTCGTCGACCACGAGGACGCGACCAAGACCGTCGCTCATCGAGCCTCCCCCGCGTGCGCCGCGCCGTCGAGGCGGTCGTCGCGCGTCGCGTCCGTGGCGAGCGCGGCGGTCGCGTCGGCACCCGCGGCGGTCGCGTCGGCGCCCGCGCCCACGCTCGCGCCCATGCCCGCGTCCGCGTCCGTGCCCGTGGCTGCAGGCGCCCGGGTCGAGCTGCGGGCCGAGGGCACGACGTCGAGGCGACGCCGCCGGATCGCGCGGGGCAGGGTGACGGTCGCCCTCGCGCCGCCGCCCTCCGCGTCATCGAGCTCGAGCCGGCCCCCCATCGCGTCGACGAGCATGTAGCTCGTGTAGAGCCCGAGGCCGGTGCCCTCTCCGGGCGGCTTGGTCGTCGCGAAGGGCTCGAAGAGCCGCCCGCGGACCTCGGGCAAGAGCCCGGCGCCGTCGTCCGTCACGACGACCGCGACCTCGTCGCCGCGCGCCTCCGCGTGGACACGCACGAGGCTCCCCCCGTGCGCGCGGCTCGCGTCGACCGCGTTCTGCAGCAGGTTCACGAGCACCTGCACCAGCCGATCCATGTCGGCCGCGACCTCGTGCTCCGAGACCCCCGCGTCGACCTCGACGCGCGGGCCTCCGCGCGAGCCGGCCGAGACGATCGCGCGCGAGCGCTCCACCGCGGCGGCGAGCGGAACCTGGTCGTCGATGGTCGCGCGCACGAGGTCGCCGCCGGCGAGCAGCGCCTGGGTGATGCGGCCGAGCCGGCCGGTCTCGTCGCGGATGAGCGTCGCCGACTCGTCGAGGTCGACGCGCACGTCCTGCGGCAGCGCGTCACCGACCGCCTCGAGCGCGCGGCGCATGTCGGCGGCGAGCGTGCGGATGGTCGCGAGCGGCGTGTTGAGCTCGTGCGCCACCCCCTGCGCGACGCGGCCGAGGCTGGCGAGGCGCTCGGCCAAGAGCAGCTGACGCTCTGCCAGCGTGGCCTGGGTGCGGTCGACGTAGAGGTTCATGACGCGCGGATGGTCGCCCGCGTCGATGGGGAAGACGAGCATCTCGTAGACGCGCTCGTCGGGGCCCTGGCGCGCGCGCTCTTCGCGCGTCGGGAGCTTCGCGGCGAACCGGCACCGCCCCGGCGCGCCCGCCTCGTGGGCCGCGTGCACCGGGCAGACCCCGGTGACGTCGCGCTCGCAGGCGCGGCGCTCGCCAGGGCACTCCCAGTGCGCCCCGACGGCGCCGAAGGGCGCGAGCTCTTCGGCGCGGCGGTTGCGCCAGAGGACCGCGCCGTCGCCGTCGACGACCTCGAGGCCAGCTTCGAGCTCGTCGAGGGTGTTCGAGAGGAGCTGGTACTCGAGCGCCGCGTGGTCGCGGGCGAGCGCGAGCGCGCGCTCGCGGTCGCGCAGCTCGTTGACCGCGTGGGTGACGATGTAGGCGGCGCCCGAGACGGTGGTGACGAAGGCCACGACGTCTGCGACGAGGCCGAAGGGAGGCGTCGGCGCCCAGACCCCGATTTGGAGGGCGGGCACGGCGTTCGTGACCGCGAGCAGGCCCGCCCCCGTGAAAGCCGCCGCGGTCGCGAGGAGCGCCCAGCGCGGGCCGCCGAGGATGGCGATCAGCGCGACGTGGAAGATGTAGAAGCCGATGAAGGGGCAGTGGACGCCCCCCGCCGACCAGAGGAAGACGGTGAGCATGCCGAGGTCGATCAGCGCCTGGACGAGCGCCGCTCGGGGCCCCGGCGCCAGGGTGCGCCGCCGCAGGCCTCGGTGGAGCCAGGCGTTGTAGGCGAGCCCGAGGAGCGCGGTCGCGCTCGTGACCGGCCACGCGACGCCGGGGGCCACGCCGACGACCGCGAGCAGCGAGGCCAAGAGGGCGCCGGCCATCGCCCCCCAGCGGAGCCGCACGAGCCAGCGGATGCGCTCGACGGTGGCGTCGACCGCGTCGCCTCGCTCGCCGAAGAGCGGATCGGGCGCCTTCACGCGGCTCACTGTGGGGCCATCGGGGGGGAGGGTCGAGTCGTCCCCGACGATATGAACGGGGCGCGGGCGGGGCGAGTCGGCTGGTCCTGGCTTTCGACGGCATCGGGAGGGTCGGCTCCTCCAGGACTTGGGCCACGTTGGGTGGGAGGGTCGAGTCGGCTCCGCCTGAATTCGGGCGGCGTCGGGGGAAAGGGTCGAGACGTCCCCATGGATAGGGACGTGGGCTCCTCCGGGAGTTGGACGGTGAGCGGGCGCCGCGCGGCATTGCGCGCTCGGGTCGTCCCCAAGGATTGTGGGGACCGGGGGTCCGAGGAAGCAGGGGCCGTGCGCCCGCGTAGGACGACTCGGAACCTCGGGCGCTCGGCGGTGTCCGACCGGTGCGCCGCGCCACGCGGCGGCGCGGGGGCTCATGAGCGGAGGAGCGATGGAGCTGAGACTGAACGCAGTGGTCGGGGTCTTCCTGCTCTTGGCGTGGTCGTCCCTGACCGGGGTCCAGCCCGTCTCCTCGCTCCCGCCGGCCTCCGAGCGCGCACAGGCGCTCGCCGAGCTCGAGGACGCCTTCGCCCACGACCCCACAAACGTCGAGCTCGCGCGGGGCCTCGCGGAGACTTACCTTGAGCTGCGCCGCCCCGGCCTGGCCATCGCCGTGCTCCGCGCTGGCGATCCGAGCCTGATCGAGCACCCCGTCATCGCGCACCGGCTGGCCCGCGCGTACGAGGCCTCCGGCCGGGTGCTCGACGCCTTCGCCACCGCCGATCTGGCCCTGGCGCGATGCGCCCGCTACCTCGGCACGGGCGACGCCCCGAGCAACACGCCCCTCCCGCGCTTCGCCTGCGACGCGCGCCAGCACGCGGCCCTCTCGGTGCACCACCGCGCGCTCGAGCGCATGGTGCGCTGGGGCGTCGCCGTCCCCGGCAGCGACCCCCGCACCGAGCTCGCGTACGATCTCGCCATGCGACGCGCCCGCGTCGCGTCCGTGAAGTGATCCGTCGCGGAGGCTCGGCGCCCGATGCTCTGCGGGCAGGCGTTGGCCAGCGACGCGCTACGGCGCGTCCGTGAAGCGATCACTCCACGGACGCGCCCGCGTCGCGTCCGTGAAGTGATCAGTCGCGGAGGCTCGGCGCCCGATGCTCCGCGAGCAGGCGCGCGGCGACCTCGTCCAGCGTCGAGAACCCGACGTCCGCGTTGAGGTCTCGGCTCCGGAGCTGGAGCCCGCGCCCCTCGACCTCCTTCGCCCCGACCACGCCGATGTAGGGCACGCGCATCAGCCGCGCGGCGCGGATCTTCGCGCCGAGCCGCTCGTTGCTCGTGTCGACCGAGACCCGGAGGCCCTTGCGGCGCAGCTCCTTCGCCGCCTCGACGGCGAAGGCGTCGAAGTCGCTCGCGACCGTGACGATCGTGAGCTGCTCGGGCGCGAGCCAGGTCGGGAAGTTGCCGCCGACGTGCTCGATGAGCACGCCGAAGAAGCGCTCCACGCTCCCGAGCACCGCGCGATGCAACATCACGGGGCGGTGGGACTCGTTGTTCGCGCCGACGTAGCTCAGGTCGAAGCGCTCGGGCAGGTTGAAGTCCGCCTGGATCGTCCCGAGCTGCCACGAGCGGCCGAGCGCGTCCTTCAGGTGGAACTCGACCTTCGGCCCGTAGAACGCGCCCTCGCCCTCGGCGATCTCGAAGGGCACGCCCTTGGCCGAGACGCCGTCGATGAGCGCCTTCTCCGCCGCGTCCCACACCGCGTCGTCGCCGATGCGCTTGTCCGGGCGCGTCGCGATGTAGATCTTCGGCGCCTGGAACGCGAAGTCCTCGTAGACCCGGTGCACGAGATCGATGAAGTCCGCGATCTCGCCCGAGACCTGCTCCTGCGTGCAGAAGATGTGGGCGTCGTCCTGCGCGAAGGTGCGTACGCGCGTGAGCCCCTGCACCACGCCGCTCCGCTCGTAGCGGTGCAGGCGGCCGAAGTCGGCGATGCGCAGCGGGAGCTCGCGGTAGGAGCGGCGCTTCATCCCGAAGAGCAGGCAGTGGCTCGGGCAGTTCATCGGCTTGACGCCGAAGCGGAAGTGCTCGGTCATCACGTGCTCGCAGGCGTGCACGTCGGCCGGCGGCTTCTCGACGATCTCCTTGGCCGCCTTCTCGAGGTGCTCCTTCGACGCGGCGAGGAACATGTTCTCGTAATAGGCGGGGAGGTGGCCGCTCGTCTCGAAGAGCTCGTTGTCGAAGACCTGCGGCGTGATGACCTCCTCGTAGCCGTGGCGGTCGTAGAGCTCGCGCACGTAGTCGCAGAGCGCGTTGTAGATGCGCGCGCCGCGGGCTGTGAAGAAGGGCGAGGCCGGCGCGAGCGGATGGAACGCGATCAGATCGAGCTCCTTGCCCACCTTGCGGTGGTCGCGCAGCTTCGCCTCTTCGAGCGCTTTGAGGTGCGCCTTCAGATCCTTCGGCGAGGCGAACGCCGTCCCGTAGATGCGTTGCAGCATCGGGTTGCGCTCATCGCCCCGCCAATACGCGCCAGCCGTGTGCGTGAGCTTGAACGCCTTGAGGAAGCGCGTGCTCGGGACGTGCGGGCCCTCGCAGAGGTCCACCCAATCCCCGTGGCGGTAGATCGTCAGCTCGCCCTCGAGGCGCTGGACGTGTTCGAGCTTGTAGGGCTCGTTCATCGACGAGAGGAGCGCCATCAGATCCTCGCGCGCCATCGGCTCGCGCACGAAGGGGGAGTCGCTCTCGATGATCTCGAGCATCTTCTGCTCGATCGCCTCGAGGTCGGCCTCGCTGAAGGAGCCACCGGGGCGATCGTAGTCGTAGAAGAAGCCCGCCTCCGTGGCCGGACCGAAGGCGACCTTCGTGCCGGGGAAGAGCTTCTGCACCGCGTCGGCCATCACGTGCGCCGTCGAGTGGCGGATGATGGGCAGCGCCTTGGGGTCGTTCTGCCGGATGGCGCGGACCTCACTCGTCCCCTCGGGCAGCGGGGTGTGCAGATCGAAGACCTGCCCGCCGACCTCGACGGCGACCACGTCGTTGCCGAGCTTCTCTTGCTCGGCCAGGAGCTGACGTCCCGTTCTGCGCTGCTGATCCATGTTTTCCTCGGGAAACTCGGGGAGGGGTGGGGTGGAGGACGAAAAAAAGGCCGGTGCGCGTGAGCGACCGGCCGGGTGAGACTGCCTGTGTGCCCCCCTGGGGCTCCTCGTGCAACACGGACGACGCTCACCGAGCCGGCGAGGTCGTAGTCGTGAAGGAGGGGAGGGGGAGGGACATGAGAGACTCGAAGAGACGCTTCCCGAGGGGGAAGCGGTAGGCACGGGCGGGATTGAACCGCCGACCCCTACCGTGTCAAGGTAGTGCTCTACCGCTGAGCTACGTGCCTGAAGGGACGGCTCATGTAGCCTCGCCATTCGGGGGTGTCAAGCGACTCCGACGCCCGGCGTCGCAATCCGCCTTCGGCTGGCGCTCGCCGTTCGTCAATGCCCGCCCCTCGCCGCCGTTCGTCGCCGCTCGCCGTCGCCATCCGCCGCTCGCCGTCGCAATCCGCCGCTCGCCGCCGCTCGCCGCCGCTCGCCGCCGCTCGCCGCCGCCTCGTGGCGAACGGGATCCGCGCCGCCGCTCCCTCGTGGCGATCCTCGCTGCCCTCCCGCATTGGGACTTCGCAGCGTGCGGCCGGTCGGTCATGATGTGGCCTTCCCGGAGGTTTCGTGATCGACCGCCCCGTAGTCACCTTTCGTGACGTCCTTCGCGCGTGGCCCATCGTCCACCGCTACATCCGCCGCACCCCGCTCTACCGCTACCCGCTCCTCAGCGCGCGCCTCGGCTTCGACGCGTGGGTCAAGCACGAGAACCACCTGCCGATCGGCGCCTTCAAGGTCCGGGGCGGCATCAACCTCTTCGCGAACCTCACGGACGCGCAGCGCCGCCGGGGTGTCATCACGGCGACGCGCGGAAGCCACGGGCTCTCGATGGCGTGGTCGGCGCGGACCTTCGGCAGCCGGGCGGTGATCTACGTCCCCAAGCGGAACAACCCGGAGAAGAACGCGCTCATGGAGTCGATGGGCGCGGAGCTGAACGCCTTCGGCACGTGCTTCGACGAGGCGATGACGGAGGCGAAGGCGCGCGCCGAGAACGAGGACCTGCGCTTCGTGCACGTCGCGAACGAGCCCCACCTCATCGCGGGCTATGGCACCTTCGCGATGGAGATCGTCGAGGATCTGCCGGACGTGGACGCGGTGCTCGTCCCCGTCGGCGGGGGCAGCGCGCTCGCGGGGGTCGTGACGGCGATGCGCACGCTCCGCCCGGACGTGAAGATCATCGCCATCCAGGCCGAGCGCGCGAACGCGCTCGCGCGCTCGCTCCGCAGCGGCAAGCTCGAGACCCTCGAGTCGGCGGATACCTTCGCGGACGGCCTCGCGACGCGGCAGGCCTTCGAGGTGCCCTTCGAGCTCGTGAAAGACCAGATCGACGAGCTGGTCGAGGTCACCGAGGACGAGATGAAGGCCGGCGTGCGCACCGCCCTCGAGACGACGCACAACGTCGCGGAGGGCGCGGCGGCCGCGGCGTACGCGGCGGCCGAGAAGCTCAAGGGCAGCCTCGCGGGCAAGCGGGTCGCGCTGGTCCACACGGGCCAGAACATCGACCGCGACACGCTGCGCTGGGCGCTCGGTCTCTACGACGCCTGAGCGCGGTGTCGAGGGCGCTCGGGCCACGCTCGAACGGGCCGGGCGGCGGCCGCTTTGCACGAGCGCCCCTGCCTTGTTACCCCTCCGTCCGTGTCGGAGGCCGGACCCACGGAATCGAGCGAGCGCGATCCCCTCGCGCGGCCGCTGCCTTCCGTCGACATGCCGCTGCTGCGCGGCCAGCTCCGCGCCGAGCGCGCGCGGCGGATGGGGGCGCTCGTGGTGGTCGGCGGCGTCGCCGTCGCGGGGCTGGCCTGGGCCATCTCGTCGATGCTCTTCGGCGAGGACGAGGCCGCGGAGCCGCTGGCGGTCGACGCGCCCTTCGAGGACGAGGGCGAGGAGCCGCTCGACGACGACGAGCTCTTGCTCGGCGACGGGCTCGAGGCGAACGCGCAGGACGAGGTGCGGGCGGCCGAGGCACCGCCTCCTCCGCCGGAGGTCCAGCCGACCGCCGAGGGGCGGCAGCGCTTCGAGACGACCTTCGGGCGCGCCGTGGGCTTTCGCCCGGCGCTTCGCGCGGCGGGGCTGACGGAGGACGAGTGCGTGGCGCTCGAGGGGGCGCTGACCGGCGTGCTCGATTTCCGCCGCTGCCACCCGAGCGACAGCATCGTGTACGAGCGCGACGAGGAGGGGCGCCTCGTCAGCTTCCGCTACCAGCAGGAGCGGACGAGCTACGTCCACGCGACGCGGCAGCCCGACGGGCAGTGGCGGGCCGAGCGACACGAGCGCCCCGTCGACGTGCGGCAGGTCGTCCGCGGCGGCGCCGTCCGCACCTCGCTCGGCGACGCGGTCGAGAGCGCTGGCCTCGGCCGGACGCTCGTGGGCGTCTTCGTCGAGGTCTTCGACGGCAAGGTGAACTTCGCGACCCAGGCGCGCGCGGGCGACCAGTTCCGCGTCGTGGTCGACGAGGAGCGGCTCGACGGCGACTTCTTGCGGTGGGGTCAGGTCCGCGCGCTCGAGTACGTGGGCCAGCGGGCCGGAACGCTCCGCGCCTTCTGGTTCGAGGAGCGCGCGGGGCGAGGCGACTGGTTCGACGAGGAGGGGCGGCAGATCCGCGGGAGCTGGCTCCGGGTCCCCCTGCGCTACGACCGCCTCTCGTCGCCCTTCGACCCGCGCCGCATGCACCCCATCCTGCGGCGGATCGTCCCGCACAACGGCGTCGACTTCGCGGCCTCGACGGGCACACCGGTGTGGGCGGGCGCGGACGGGGTCGTGACCTGGGCGGGTGACAAGGGGCCGAACGGGAACCTCGTGTCGATCCGCCACGAAGGTGGCTTCTCGAGCCATTACGCGCACCTCCACCGAATCCAGCGCGGCATCGCGCCGGGCGTCGAGGTCACGCAGCGCCAGCTCATCGGCGCGGTCGGCACCACCGGCCGAAGCACGGGGCCGCACCTCCACTTCGGGCTCGAGCGCAACGGGCGCTTCATCGACCCGATGGAGGTCATCAACGGTCCGGGGCGGATGCTCGCGGGCGCGGCGCACGGGCGCTTCCGGAGAGAGTCGCGCGAGCTCGCGAGGGCGCTCCGCGCGGTCGAGCTCGGCGCGGCGCCTGCGCACAGCCCCGAGCCGCCCGCGGCGCCCGTCCACGAAGTGCTCGATTGAGGTTCTCGACGTGGGGACGATCCGGGCTATAGGGTCGCCGCGCCCATGATCGCTCGATCCGACCGACGCGCCGAGCTCGCCGCCGCAGGGGCGGCGCTGATCCCGGTCTGCACGCTGCTCTTCGTCGGCATCGGTCGTTTCGGCATCTGGGATCCGTGGGAGCTCGACGCCGCCGAGCGCGCGCGCGCGCTGGCGGACGCGGCTGATCGGACGGCGCCGCCGCTCGCGTCGTGGCTCATCGCCCGCTCGATCGACCTTTTCGGGGTGTCGGAGATGGCTGGCCGCGCGCCGCTCGCCCTCGCGGGCCTCGCGGCGGCGGCCATCGCGTTCTTGCTCCTGCGGCGCTTCGCGGGCCCGGTCGCCGGGCTGCTCGCGGCGCTCGTCACCGGCACGACGCCGCTCCTGCTCTTCAACGCGCGCCAGATGAACGGCGAGGCGGCGGCGATGGCAACCTCGGCGCTCGTCTTCTATTGCGCCGCTTCGGCGGCCTTCGCCCCGTCGCGGAGCGAGGACCCGAAGGCGCGCGAGCGCGCGACGCTCGCCTGGCTCGTCGGGCTCGTGGTCGCGGGGGCGCTCGCGACCGCCGCGGCCGGGGTGCTGGCGGGCGTGGCCCCTCCGCTCGCGGCCGTGGGGCTCGTCGCGGCGCTCCGCGCGCGCCGGCCGATGACCCGCGCCGCGACCCTCGGCACCGGCGCGGTCGTGGCAGGCGCCGTCGTCGTCGTCGCGATGGTCGCGCGCGCGGTGGTGATGGACGCCGCCGGGTACTCCGCGTGGCTCGGCGGCGCGCCTCGCGGCGGGAACCCGCCGACCTTCGAGGCTCCGCTCGAGCTCGTCTTCCACGCCTTCGCTCCGTGGAGCGCGCTCTTGCTCGTCGCGTTCGGCGCGGCGCTGCGCGGCGTGGGGCGCGCGGTGGTCGAGGCCGACCCTGCCCGCGAGGCCGACGCCCGTGAGGCGGACGCCCGTGAGGCCGATACTGCGCGCGAGCCCGACCCCGCCCGCGAGGCCGCCGAGGCCCGACACGCGCTCGCGCTCGCGCTCTGGGGTTGGGCGGCGCTTGGTTACGTGGCGACCACGCTCTACACGGCGCGCTACGGCCCCGCGACCTTCCTCCCGGTCGTCGCGCTGGCGGGCGCCATCGCGCTCTTCCTCGATGACGTCCGGCGGAGCGGTCGCTCGTTCTGGCCGGAGGCGGTCGTCGGGTTGCTCTTCGCGGTCTTGGTGCTCCGCGACTACGCGCTCTACCCCGAGAGCCCCGTGCGCGGCCTCGCCCTCGAGGGGCTGACGGTCCCCGAGGTCTTCGATCCGCGGAAGCTCTGGGCCGCGGTCTATGGCGTCTTCCTCGTTGGGTTGGTGCTCACGCTCGGTGCCGCGCCCGGCGACGACCCGCGCGCGGCTGCGCGCCCCGACCCGCGCGCGGCGTGGCGTTGGGTGGTCTCGCGGTGGCGGCTCGGCGGCGCCGCGAGGGTGTGGACGGGCCTCGGGCTCGGGCTGATGGTCGCGCTCTTCGGCGCTGGGGTGGCGTGCTTCGTGGTCGGCGAGGACCAGCAGATCGTCACCTCGATCGTGATCCGCGTCGGCAAGAAGCTGCTCTTCGTCCCGCTCGCGGTGATCGGCGGCGTGCTCGCGACGCCTTGGGTCTTCTTCGGCGTGCAGCGGCTGGGTCAGGCGCGCGTCGGCCTCATCGCCCTCGCGGGCTTCGCCGTCGGCGCGTACGCGACCTTCAGCTTTCAGCCCGCGCTCTCGGCGCACTTCTCGCCGCGCGAGGTCTACGACACGTACAACGATCTGCGTGGCGGCCAGGACGGCCTCGCGGAGTACCGCGTGAGCGGGCGGGCCGCGGCGTACTACGCCGAGGGCGAGACGAGCGAGCTCGCGTCGCAAGAGGAGCTCATCCGCTGGCTCACGGAGCCGGCCGAGGGGGCGCGGCGCTGGGCGGTGATGCCCGCGGACGAGCTCGCGTCGGTGAACCGCGCCTACCGCCAGGTCGCGCGCCGCCACCTCTACGTCGCCGACGCTCGCAGCGCGCGCGTGCTGCTCGTCGCGAGCGAGCCCATCGATGGCCGTGACAACGCGAACTTCATCGCCGACGCGGTCTTCCCCGTGAGCGAAGCGCCCAGCCCGCGGCAGCGCGTCGGCTGCCTCTACGACGAGCGCATCGAGCTCGTCGGGTACGACCTCGAGCTGCCCCAAGCGGGCTTCGCCGGCGCGGGCCAGGCGTTCACGATCACCTGGCATTGGCGGGCCATCCAGCGCGTGCCGGGCAACTACAAGATCTTCCTGCACGTCGACGGCGCGGGGAACCGGCTCAACGGCGATCACGAGCCCGTGGGGGATCGCTACCCCGTGCGCCTCTGGGACGAGGGGGACGTGATCCTCGACCGGCAGACGCTGACCGTGCCGGCCAACTACCGGCCGGGCCTCTACACGTTCTTCATCGGCTTCTACGCGGGCAACGACCGCCTCGCGGTCACGCCGGGTGACAAGAACGACGGCGAGAACCGCTGCCGCGCCGGCACCTTCACCGTGCGTTGAGGGGCGGGCTCGGCGCTTCACCACGGCCCGAGCAGCCGGTACAAGCTCGGCCCCGCAGGCGCGGGCTCGAGATCTTTGGCGCGACCATCCTCGTGGGTCCGCTCGTATCTCGAGGCGGCTGAGCCCGTCGCTTCGTTCGATATGCGGATGCCCCGCGACGGCGCGCGACGTCGTTAGCAGCCCGTTGAAGAACCTAGTTCTTCAACGGAGCCGCGTGT
>JAHBWH010000233.1 GCA_019637115.1 Myxococcales bacterium
CCAGGCGGCCGCGAGGTAGGCCTCCCCGTCCCATGGGTCGAAGCGGAGCGCCCATCGCGCGCGTGCCATCGAGGTCGTCGCCGCCGCGCCCGGCTCGACGGCGACGACGCGCCGCGCCCCGACCACGACGAGCAAGAGCCCGAGCCCCAGGACGAGCCCGGCGAGCCACCCGCCGCCCCGTGGCGCCCAAGCGAGCGAGCGCCCGACCGCGTGCGCGCGCCCGACGAAGAGGAGCGCGGCGGCGCAGGCGAAGAGCGCCCCCGTCCACCCACGCTCGGTCACCAGCGCGGGGCCGAGCGCGCCGAGGCCGAGCCACCCGACGATCGCGAGACCTCCGGCCGAGGTCGCCACGAACGTCCGCGCGTCGACCTCCAACTCGCCGGGCGCGAGGCGGGCCGCGACCGCGCGCGCGAGGCGCGGATAGGCGAGCGCTGCGGCGACGACGAACGCAGGCAGGAGCAGGGCCTCGAGCAGCGGGTACGCAGTCACGCCCGTCGGCTCATTCGATCTCGACCAGGACGGGCGCGTGGTCGGAGGCGCCCTTCCCCTCGCGCTCGCGGCGGTCGACGACCGCGCCGATCACGCGCGAGGCGAGCGGCGCGGTCGCGTAGACGTGATCGATGCGCAGCCCGTGGTTGCGCTCGAAGCCCATCGCTCGGTAGTCCCACCACGTGTACACGCCGCCGCGCGGGTGGAAGGGGCGAAAGACGTCGGTGAAGCCGAGCGCTCGGATCCCGCCGAGCGCGTCGCGCACCTCGGGGTTCGCGAGGACGCTGCCCTCGAAGAGGTCCGGGAGCGACACGTCGTCGGGGCTGGGCGCGACGTTGAAGTCGCCGCAGAGCGCCACGGGCGTCGCCGACAGCTCGAAGCGACGCTCGAGCTCGGCGCGCAGCCGCCCGAGCCAGCCGAGCTTGTAGGCGTATTTGTCGGAGCCCATGTCGCCGCCGTTCGGGAAGTACGCAGAGAGGATCGTCAGCTCACCGACGGTCGCGCCGATGAGGCGAGCGTGCTCCTCCTCGCCATCGTCCTCCATGCCGAAGAACACGCCCGTCGGCTCGACGCGCGAGAGGATGGCGACCCCGTTGTAAGCGCGCTGCCCGTGGTGCACGGCGTAGTAGCCGGCCGCGCGGAGCTCGAGGTACGGGAACGCCTCATCCTGGACCTTCGTCTCTTGAAGGCAGACGACGTCGGGCTCCCAGCGCTCGAGGAACGCCAAGAGGCGCTCGTGCCGCGCCTTGATGCTGTTCACGTTCCAGGTCGCGATCTTCATGCGGGCGCGACCCTACCCGAGCCCCCGCGACGACGCCACGTGCGCCACCTGCGCCACCTGCGCCCCGTCAGCCGTGGGCCCGTCGGCCCGTCGGCCCGTTGCGCTCACTCGGCGCGCAGCCAGCGCGGCCGCTCGCCGGGCGTGAGCTCGAAGCGGTGTCCCGCAGGCAAGACGTGGGTCTCGGTCGTGAGCGCCGCGTCGGGCCAGCGTACGATCACCTCGGCCTCACAGGCGGGGCCGAGGCCGACGTGCAGCACGAGGTCTTGCTGCGCGCCGTAATGCCCACCGCCGCCGTCGACCTCGAGGAGCTGCTCGAGCGCGCCGTAGCGCACGAGGACCTGGGCGCCGATCGCGCTCGGGTTCGCGCCGTGCGCGCCGACGAGGTGGAGTTGCACCCAGTTGCCGGCGGGCGTGACGTTCTCGAACGCGCGGACGTTCGAGGTCTCGTAACAATCGTGCGGGAGGCTGGCGTTGCAGCGAGCGCGGCTGTGCCCGACGATCACGTCGAGGTCTCCGTCGCGATCGAAGTCCGCGACGACGACCCCGTGGCTCCGGTTGTGCTCGAAGAAGTCGGCGGTGGGCACGCCGGCGAAGCGGAGCCCGCCCTCGTTGTGGAAGAGGTGACCGCGGTTGCCCGGGTAGTCACTCCCTCCGATGTAGACGTCGAGGCGTCCGTCGTTGTCGAAGTCGAAGAGGGCGTTCGTCATGTGGCCCTCGTCCCAGTCGCTGCGCCCGAGGTGGTCGACCGCGAGCCCCGTCGTCGCGTTCCCCGGACGCGCGAAGCGACCCGCACCGTCGTTGACGAGCAGCTCGCCGGCGTCGGATCCCATTCCGGCCCACCAATGTCGGATCTCGCTCGTGAGCAGGTCGAGGTCCCCGTCGTTGTCGACGTCGCCCGCGCTCGTCTGCGCGCTGTTGCCGCCGAGCCGAAAGGGCTGGCGATCTTGATCGTGGCTCCAGTTCGGCGCGCAGCTCACGCGGGGCGCGCCGAGCTCGGCGCACCCCTCCGCCTCGCGGTTCGACTGGCAGAAACACTTCGCGAACTCGTTGTCGGTCCAGCTCTGGTCCTCGTCGAAGGCGTATCCGCTCGCGACGGAGTCGTTGTCGAAGCGGATCGAGCCGCCGTCGTCGCGTCCTCGCCAGAGGTGGTTGGGTGCGCGCCCGTAGCTCGCGACGAGCAGCTCGGGGAGCCCGTCGCCGTCCAGGTCGCGGGCGAGCGACGCCCACGCGCGGCTGTGAGCGCGGCCCTCGTTCAGGTCGTCGAAGCGACTCCAAGCCGCCGTCGCGAGCCCCGCCTCGTCGGTGATCTCGGTGAACGCTCCGGTCCCGTCGCCTCGATAGAGGCGGTCGCCCGCGAAGACGGTCCCACCGCCCGCGCCCGTGAAGTTGTGCTGCGGGACGAAGAGGTCGAGGAGGCCGTCGCGGTCGACGTCGACGAAGCTCGCCCCCGCGGGGATGTGCAGGATGTCGGTCGCGCTCACGTCGCTCTCGGGCCCGTAGGTGAAGCGGCCAGCGCCGTCGTTGAGCAAGATGGCGCCGCGCTCCCCGTCGGCGGACTCCGCCGCCGCCGTGCTGACGCCGACGTAGGCGTCCAGGTCGCCGTCTCCGTCCACGTCGCCGAACGCGAGGACCTCGATGGGCCGCCCCGGACGGCCGTCGCGCCGAGCGAGCAGCCCCGACGCCTCGGTGACGTCCTCGAAGCGCCCGCCGACGTTGCGGAGCACCCACGTCCGCCGGACACCGTCGACGCCGTCGGGCCCTTGCCCGCCCCGCCGCACGACGAGGTCCGCCGCGCCGTCTCCGTCGAGATCGACGACGTTGAGGCGGACCCCCTCGACGCCGCGCAGACCCCAGGCGTCCGTGACCTCGACGAAGTGAGGGGACCCGGGCGCATAGGCCGACCCAGCGGTGCACACGGGCTCCGGGAGCGGCAGGACGCAGGCGCCCCCTTCACAGACCTCGCCCTCCGCGCAGACGGGCCCCTCGGGCCCTCCACAGCGGCACTCGAGGCTGCTGCAGGCCGAGTCGACGCCGCACACGTCGTCGCACGCCGGGTCGGAGTGACAAGCGACGAGGAGGATGAGCGCCGCGCAGGTCGAGGTTCGCATCCGCGTCGGACTAGCATCTGCGGCGCACCCTCGGCGTGAGGGGGCTCATCCAGAAGCGAACACCGCTCACGCCGCGCGCTTCTCGATGCTTTGGCTTCGCGGGAGGTCAGCGACCGGTGAACTTCGCGTCGCGGCGCTCGAGGAAGGCGGCCATGCCCTCCTTTTGGTCGGCGGTCGTGAAGCAGCTCCCGAACGCCGCCACCTCGGCCTGGTTGGCCTCGCGCAGCGGCAGGTCCGCGCCCTCGTTGAAGACACGCTTCGCCGCGGCGATCGCGAACGGGCCCTTCGTCGCGACGAGCTGCGCCGTCTCCTTCGCCTTCGCGAGCAACTCGTCGGGCTCGAAGACCGCGTTCACGAGGCCGATCCGGAGGGCCTCGGCCGCGTCGATCATCTTGCCCGTGTAGACGAGCTCGCGGGCCATCGCGAGGCCCACCCGGCGCAGGAGCCGCTGGGTCCCGCCGAAGCCTGGGATGACCGCGAGGTTTACCTCGGGCTGGCCGAGCTTCGCCTTCGTCGAGGCGTAGGCGAAGTCACACGCCAACGCGAGCTCGCAGCCGCCGCCGAGCGCGAAGCCGTTGATCGCGGCGATGATCGGGAAGGGCGCCGACTCCATCAGGTCGCCCGCGCGATGGCCGAGCGCGCTGAACTCCGCGGCTTGCTCGGGGCTCATGTCCTTCATGGCCGCGATGTCCGCGCCCGCCACGAAGGCCTTGCCCGCGCCGGTGATGATGAGCGCGCGGGTCTCCCTCGCCTCGCACGTCTTCACCGCCGCAGCGACGCCCTCGAGCACCTCGCGGCTGAGCGCGTTGAGCTTGTCGGGGCGGTTGATCGTGAGGAGCGAGACCGGCCCCTCGTGCTCGAGCAAGATCACGTCGCTCATCGTGCACCTCCGCGGCCGACCTTCTGGCCCTTCTCGTCGTAGTGGTAGAAGCCGCGCCCCGACTTGCGGCCGAGCCAGCCCGCCGCGACGTAGTTCCGGAGGATGGCCGGGGGCCGGTATTTGTCGTCTCCGAACTCTCGGTGGAGCACCTCCCCGATGTAGAGCACGGTGTCGAGGCCGATGAGGTCGGCGAGCTCGAAGGGGCCCATCGGGTGGTTCAGGCCGAGCTTGGCCGCTGCGTCGATGTCCTCCGCGGTGCCGAGACCCTCTTGGAGCGCGAAGCACCCCTCGTTCAAGAAGGGGATCAGCATCCGGTTGACGATGAAGCCCGGCATGTCCTTCGTCGTGACGAGGACCTTCCCCATCACCTCGCCCATCGCCATCGTCCGCTCGTAGGTCTCGTCGCTGGTCTGCAACGCGCGGACGACCTCGACGAGCCTCATGAGCGGCACGGGGTTCATGAAGTGCATGCCGATCACCCGATCGGGGCGCCCCGTCACCGCGGCGAGCTTCGTGAGCGAGATGCTCGACGTGTTGCTCGCGAGGATCCCCGACTCCTTCTTCATCGCGGCGTCGGCGCGGCGGAAGATGTCGGACTTGACCTCGATGTTCTCGGTCGCCGCCTCGACCACCATGTCGGCGTCGCCGAGGACGTCGAAGTCCGACGAGGGCGTGATTCGCCCGACGATCGCGTCGCGCTCCTCGGCCTGGAGCTTGCCGCGCTCGACCAGACGGTCGAGCTGGCCCTCGATACGCGCGCGACCCTTGTTGGCCTGCTCGCGGGTCGCGTCGAGGAGCTTCACCTCGAAGCCGCTCTGCGCGGCGACCTGAGTGATGCCGCGCCCCATCTGGCCAGCGCCGATCACGCCGAAGACTCGAATATCCGTCATCGCTACCTTCCCGCATGCGGGCATGACCCGCTCGACCCGGAGGGCCTACCAACCACGCCCGCGCCTCGTCAACGACCGAACGCACGCCACCGGCGGGGGGCGCTCGGTCGTTGACGAGGCGCACGCCACGGAGCGCTACCCGCGCGCTACCCGCGCGCTACCCGCGCCCGACCCGCGCGCTACCCGCGCCCGACCCGGCGGGGCGCGACGAACGCGGCCCAGCGCAGGTCGTCCTCACGTCGCAGGCGCACGCGCGCCGCGTACGCCCCTGGCTCGCCGAGGAGCGCCTCCTCGAGCTCTCGCGCGCTGAGGTAGAGCGCGTCCTCCGGCTCGTCGAGCACCGCCGCGCGAACGAGCCGCGCGCCGACCTCGCACGCCACCTCGCGGAGCGCGAGGAGCGCGGTCGCGACGCCCTCCGCGGCGCCCCCCTTCGCGCGCGCGATCTGCATCGAGAGAGCCCCGAGCCCTCGCACGAGCGCGGCGCGCGCGCGGCCGCCGAGGCCACGGCCGGCCTGCTCGACCGCCCGGTCGAGCGCCTCCTGGCGAGCCCGCTCGCGGGCGCGCAGGCCTGGCCTCGGTCGCGTGCGCATCGCCTGCAGGAAGGTCTCGTCGTCGCGTCCATACGGGACGGGCGCGACGTCGACGCCGAGCGGGCGCAGCGTCGCCGCGCTCGCTCGGAGCTCGTCGAAGCGGCGCCGCAGCGGCGCGGAGAGCTCGCTCGCCGACACCAGGCCGCCGTGCGTGTCCTCGATGTCCTTCGCGAGCTTCGCGAGCTTCGCGTGGAAGCGGCGACGCGGGCGCACGTGCCGCACGGCCGCGAGCGCCGCGTGCTGCTCGCGGCGAAGCGGCCCGGCGGCGCCCTCGAGGGCCCCGAGCGCGAGCCGCGTCGCGCTCCGGCAAGCGTCGAGGTGCGCGAGCCCCTCGGCGACGAAGCGCTGCCGCTCGGCGAGCTCGGCGAGCAACGCCTCGTCTCCCATCGCGGCGAGCGCGCGCGCGCCGTGGCCCGCCGCGCGCTCGGGGAACGCGCGCTCGAACGCGAGCGCGTCCCGCAGCGTCGGCGCGACCTTGAGGGTCACCCTCCCCGCGTCACTCGCGGCGCGCGCGAGGTCGAGCCTCGTCCCCTCGCCGAGGCGGACGACGACGGGCTCGCGCCACCGGTAGGGCCGCGCGTAGATCCGCCGAACCGCCACGTCCTCGGCGCCGACCTCCCGCAGCGCGCGGTCGAGCGTGTCGATCGCGAGCGGCGCGACGGTCCCCTCGTCGGCCGCCACGAGCGCGACGCGGCGCCAGCGCCCCTCGAGGAAGCCTGGCTCGACGTTGCTCGGCCGCGCCGTGAGGACCTTCGGCCGGCCGTCCTGCACCACCCACTCGATGGCCACTGGCAAACCGAGCACGAGCTGCACGCGGTCGACGAGATCCGCGACGCGCTCGGCGAGCACGACGCCGAGGCCCTCCCCCGGCACCTCGACCCGCGTCGACCGGCGGTCGATCCGCCACGCGGCGTCTGGGCTATCCGCCTGCCAGACCGCGAGGACGTCGGGATCCCCGCGCCGGGGGTCGACGCTCGACGCGCAACCCCAGGGGCCCTCCTCGGCGTGCACCACCCGGAGCACGACGTCTCGCGCCTGCACGGTCGACCACGCGGCCGCGGCCGCGACCCAATCGTCGCTCGGGCCGAGATCGCTCGGCCCGCGAGGCTCGACGGCGCGGCGCTCGGCGAGGGACGGCGCGAGCGCGCGGACCCACGCCCGTCCGCCCACGACGGGACCCGCGAGCGCCGCCTCGAGCTCTTCGGCGGCGCCGTCGAGGGGGACGAGGCGACCCCGCGCGACGGGGACCCCCGCCGCGTCGAGCCGCGCGAGATCCCGCGCTTCCTCGCCCGCGAGGGTCGCGAGCGAGCGCGCCCGCGCGAGGCCGCTCATCCCCTCGACCGCCGCCATCAACCGACGCGCTCGATCACGACGGCGACGGCCTCGCCGCCGCCGATGCAGAGCGTCGCGAGCCCACGCTTGGCGCCGCGGTCCTCGAGCGCGTTCAGCAACGTCACGAGGATGCGCGCGCCGCTGCACCCGATCGGGTGACCGAGCGCGACGGCCCCGCCGAAGACGTTCATCGCCTCGTGGGGCACCGCCGCCTTCGTCATGCACGCCATGCTGACCACGCTGAAGGCCTCGTTGACCTCCCAGAGATCGATGTCGCCGGTCTTCAGCCCCAGCCGGCCGAGCGTCTTCTCGATCGCGCCGACGGGCGCGGTCGTGAACCACTCGGGCGCCTGCGCGTGCCCGCCGTAGCCGACCACGCGCGCGAGCGGCTCGAGGCCGTGCTTCTCGACGGCGGCGCCGCTCGCGAGCACGAGCGCCGCGCCGCCGTCGTTGATCTTCGAGGCGTTCGCGGCCGTGATGGTGCCGTCCTTCTGGAAGGCCGGCCGCAGGCCGGGCATCTTCGAGAAGTCGCCGCGGCCGGGCTCCTCGTCGACGTCGACGACGACGTCGCCCTTGCGACCCTTCACCGTGACGGGGACGATCTCCTTCGCGAGCTTGCCGGCCTTCTGCGCGGCGAGCGCGCGCTCGTACGACGCCTTCGCGAAGTCGTCCTGGGCCTCGCGCGAGAAGCCGAGCTCCCGCGCGCAGAGCTCACCGGCATTCCCCATGTGGAAATTGCCGTACGGATCCCACAGGCCGTCGTGGACCATCGAGTCGACGACCGTACCGTTGCCCATGCGGAACCCCGCCCGCGCCTGCGGCATGAGGTAGGGCGCGTTCGTCATGGACTCCATGCCACCCGCGATCACGATCTCGGCGTCCTCGAGGCGGATGCTCTTCGTCCCGAGGATGACCGACATGAGCCCGGAGCCGCAGACCTTGCCGACGGTCGTCGCGGGGGTCGCGTCGGGCACCCCGGCCTTCTTCGCGGCCTGTCGGGCCGGCGCTTGGCCGACGCCCGCCGTGAGCACGTTGCCCATGAACGTCTCGTCGACCAGCTCGGCTGCGACGCCGGCGCGCTCGAGCGCGCCGCGGATGGCGACCGAGCCGAGCGTGGGCGCGTCGACCGCGGAGAGCGCCCCCTGAAAGCTACCGATGGGCGTCCTCGCAGCGCCGACGATGAAGACCTCGCGTGCCATGCTGACCTCCTTGCCGGTCCCAAGCGAGAGCGCTCCCCCGTGGGGTCCGGACGGGGGATCTGTCAGACGACGACGCACCGTGTCAACCGCGCGGCGCGCGATGGACGTGCGGTCGCGGATGGCGCGGCGGCGCGGGCTTGCTCCAAGAACGTTGGCGCCAAGAAAAAACCCGCGACCGAGGTCGCGGGTGGGTGGGCGATACTGGATTTGAACCAGTGACTTCCTCCGTGTGAAGAAGGCACTCTACCACTGAGTTAATCGCCCGGGCCTCGCTCGAAAGCGAGGGGGGACCATATAGCCGCCGCCATCGAGGATGGCAAGGCCCGATCAGCGCTTCGGGTCGTCGCTGATCTTGGCGCGCAGGAGGTCGCCGAAGGTCCCGAAGCCCGCCTTGGCGGCCTCCTTGCGGTAGTCCCGCACGGCCTTCCGCTCCTCGTCCACCAGCATGCCCTTGATGGAGCACTTCAGCGCTCCGTCACGGTCGGTGCCGATGATCTTCACCGTCAGCTCGCGCCCACGCACATAGGCCTTCTTCCGATCCGCGCCCTCGGCCGAGAGCTCGCGGTTGGGGAGGTACGCGCGACCGCGGCGGCCGAGCACGCCCTTGACCTGCGCGAGCACGCCATGCGGCTCGACGCGCTCGATCACGACCGTGACGTGCGCGCCCGGCTTGAGCGACTTCGCGGAGATGGACGGGTCGAGCTCGCCCTTCTCGATCGCCTCGAGGTCGGCCGGGGTCAGGCGCGAGAGCGAGATGCGACGCGCCTCGCGGTCGACGCGCTCGACGAGCACGTCGATCTCGTCGCCTTCGTTCAAGACCTCGGAGGCGTGCTTGAGATCTCGGCCGCCGAGCTCGCTGATGTGGAGGAGCCCCTCGATGTCCGGCGCGATGCGCACGAACGCGCCGAACTCGGCCGTGCGGGTGATGACGCCCTTGTGCACTGCGCCCGGGGTGACCGCGTCGGCGTGGGCCGCCCACGGGTCGGGCAGGCAACGACGCATCGAGAGCGAGACGCGACCCGTGCGATCCTTGCGGGTCGCCGGCTGGACCTTGAGCACCTCGACGTCGACGACGTCGCCGACCTTCGCGGCGTCCGAGGGCTTGCCGACGCGGCTCCAGCTCACCTCGGATTGGTGTACGAGCCCCTCGAGGCCGTCCCCGAGATCCACGAGCAGACCGAACTCGCGCACCTGCGTGACCGCACCACGTAGACGCTCGCCGATCTTCAGATCCTTGAGCCGGTGCTTGGCGGCGCGCCGCAGTTCTCGCTCGAGCAAGCCGCGACGGCTGACGATGATGCTGCGGCCCGAGCCCTTGATGGGCGGGAGGGTGAACTCGAGCTTCTTGCCGACGTGCGCGGCCGGGTCGTCGATCGGACCGAGGGCCATGCCCCCCGCCGGACAGAAGGTCCGGACGCCCTCGACCAGGACGTCGAAGCCGCCGCGGTTGAAGCCGTAGACGACGCCGCGGACGCGCTTGCGCTTCTCGCGGGCCTCGGCGATCCGCGCCTTGGCGGCGGGGACGTCGACGATGCGGTTGACGATGATCACGTGGCCGCTCTCGGCGACCGCGCCGACGCGACCTCGGAAGATGCTCCCGAGCGGCGGCGGCTCGGGGGGCGGCGCCTCGGCGTCCGCCTCGGCCTCGACCTCGTCGCTCTCCTCCTCCTCGTCGTCCGACGCGGCCTCGGCCGCGGCGGCCTCTTCGGCCTCCGCCGCCTCGGCGTCGAGATCCCCAGCCGAGCTGTCCTCGACGACGTGCGTCGCCACGGTCGCCGAGTCCGCGCTCACGTCTTCGGGGGCGGCCTCGCTCGGCGCGGCCTCGCTCGATACGGCCTCGCTCGACGCGGCCTCGCTCGACGCGGCCTCGCTCGAATCCTCGGGCGCAGGCTCCGCGACCACGATGGGCTCGGGCTTCACCTCGATGACCGGCACCTCGCGCGGCTCGTGCTCGTCGACGAAGGCGAGCGCCTTGCCGAAGAGATCGACGACGATGCAGCCGTCGGCCACGCGGTCGACGCGACCGGCGACGATCTCGCCCGCGCGGAACGCGTGCGCGCGCGGCGCGCCGTCGAAGAGGTGCGTGAAGGCCTGCGGGCGACGCTCGCCGCCCGACGACGTCGCCGTCGCACCCTCCGCGCCCGCGCCGGGCTTCTTCTTCTTGCGCTTGCGCTTGCGCTTGCGCTTGCCCTCCGACGCGGCGCCGGCCTCGTCATCGCTCGAGTCCTCGGTGTCGGAGGCCTCGCCAGCCTCGACGGCCTCGCCAGCCTCGCGCCCTGCGGAGGTCTCGGCGGAGCCCTCCTCGTCCGGCGCGCGCGCGCCGACGTCGTCGGTCGGCGACGAGCTGGCCTCGGCCGGCTCGGCCGGGGCCGCGTTCGGCTCGTTCGGGGGGCTCACCGGCGCGGGGGAGGCCTCGGGAGCAGAGGCGTTTTGGTTCTGGGTCTCGTCGGTCATGGGCTACGCACCTCGTGCGCACTCGCCTCGCGCCTGGGCAGGCCGCTCGGCACGTCAAAAAGCGCCGAAGATCGGCGGGGGCGGCAGACTAGGAGGCGCCCCACGCCCAGTCAAGGAGCGCTCACGTGACCCGCACGCCTCGGGCGACGTGGTCGGTGAGCCCCGGAGTGCACCTCGGCGTGCTCGACCGCTGCGACGCGCGGCCGGCTCACGTGACCCACGCGCGAGGAGGGTCGGCGCGCACGGGCGACACTCGGCGCACTCGCTTGGTCGCGATACGCAGGCGACTCACGTGCGCAGACGTAGGCAGGCGACTCACCTACGCAGGCGACTCGTAAGCAGGCGGCTCACGCGACCGGCTCGCCTCGCGCGAGGCGGTCGGCGAGCTCCGCGATGCGGGCCTCTTGGCGCGGTCGCCCGGCCGCGGCCGCGAGGGGCGCCGCGCGGCCGAGCGTGCGGATCGCCGCCCCGACGTCGTCGAGCGAGAGGTGGGCCCGCGCGAGCATCGTGAGCGCGCCCGCGGCGTCGCCGAAGCGCCCGAGCGCCTCGAGCTCGTCGATGGCGCGGACCAGGCCCTTGACGAAGTGCGGGTCGGGGTGGGCGCTGACCGCGAGCGCCGCGCGGACGGCCGCCGCGAGCGCCTCGACGGCGTCGAGGTCGTTGAGCTTGCCGTGCCGGCTCGCGGTCGCCGCCCAGACCGCGGCTTCGCTCTCGAGCCCCGCCTCCGCCGCGGCCAGCGCCGCGCTCAGCCCCGCCAATCCTGCGCCGATGACAAGTAGGTCAAGCATGGTCTGTCCGT
>JAHBWH010000234.1 GCA_019637115.1 Myxococcales bacterium
CCGTGAGCCACGCGAAGATGTCCCGCATCGAGGTCCGCATCGAGGTCCGCATCGAGGTCCGCATCGAGGTCCGCATCGAGGTCCGCATCGAGGTCCGCATCCAGGTCCGCATCCGGGTCCCCATCCAGGTCCTCATCCGGTGCGCGTGCGCGTGCCCGGCACCACCACCTTGCTGAGCCGTCCGAGCCCGAGCCCGAGCCGTGCGTGTCCCGCTCCCCACGCGGTGCTACCTTTCCCGACGATGTGCAGGCTGCTCGGCTTTCGGAGCGTGATCCCCAGCCAGGTCCACCGATCGCTCGTGGCCGCCGACAACGCCCTCGGCGTGCAGAGCGACCGCCACCCCGACGGATGGGGCGTGGCCTATTACGTCGACGGGGCGCCCCACGTGACGCGGAGCCCGCGCACGGCGCTCGGCGACCAGCTCTTCCATCGCGTCAGCGGCGTCGTCGCGTCGGAGACCGTGGTCGCGCACGTTCGCAAGGCGACCCAGGGGGAGCTCTCCGTGCTCAACTGTCACCCCTTCCAGCACGGCAAGTGGGTGCTCGCGCACAACGGCGACATCCCCGACTTCGGCGCCCACCGCGCCGCGTTGCTCGCGGAGGTCGCGCCGCGACTGCGTCGCTACATCCTCGGCGATACCGACAGCGAGGTCGTCTTCTTCCTCTTCCTCTCCTACCTCTCGCAGCACGGACCGCTCAGCTCGCGGCTCGGCCTCGACGCGGTCGTACCCGCGCTCCGCGAGACCTTCCGCTTCGTCCGCGATCGTCAGCCGGAGTCGCTGCTCACCTTGCTCGTGACCGACGGGGTCACGATGGCGGCGGTGCAGGGCGGCAAAGAGCTCTTCTGGTCGAGCTACAAGAACCAATGCGCCGACCGTGACGCCTGCCCGAGCCTCGCGCCCGAGTGCGAGGCGCCGACGCGCACCGGCTTCGTCAACCACCTGCTCTTGTCGAGCGAGCCACTCCAGGGCGAGAACGTGTGGATCCCGCTCGAGCCGGGAGACATCGTCGGCGTCGACTGGCGGATGCGCCTGCAGCGCGCGCACGTCGAGCGCACCTTCCTCGAGGTCTTCGGCGACGCCTCCTGAGCAGCGCGCTCAGCCGAGGTGACCCGCCCCGATCGCGCGCAGCCGCGGGATCTCGACGCCGAGCGCGTCGGCCTGCGCGAGCGCCCGGCGCAGACGCGCTGGCGCGCTCCGTCCGCGCGCGCCGTGCCTCGGGTCGGCCTCGATGGCTCGCTCGAGGTTGGCCAGCTGGGCGGCTTCGTCCACCGCCTCGCCGAGCCGCGCGGCTTGGAGCGCGAGCACCTCGCGTGCGACCTCCTCCATCAGGGCGCGGTGCTCCGACCAGAGCGTGCCGACGTCCGCGTCGACCTCGAGCCCCGCGAAGTTCGCCGTGAGGATGTAGAGGTTCTTGGCGACGAGCGCGTCCACGATCTTTCCCTCGTGGACCGGAGGGGGGATCGGTGTGATCGCGTCGCAGGGGCCCACCGGCTCGACAGGGATCTCGAGCGCCTCGAGCGCCTCGACGACGATCGACGCGCGACCTCCCGCGACGACCGTGGGGAGGATCGGCGTGATCGGGGTCGCCTTCTTCTTCTCGAACCAGACGACGGCGATGGTGGGCTCCACGCCATGGGGGAGCCAATCGACGGGGAGCAGCTCGTTCTGGACGAGCACCACCCGATCCCGCCAGGTCGTGGGCAACGTCCGCAGGACGGCCTCGAGCTCCGCCTCGCCCACGGTGACGATCACCGCCTCGGGGTGCGTGTAGAGGCGGGCGACCTCGACGGGGTCGTCGCCGCGGTTGACCGGGACGAGGGGGTACCCACGACGCAGGAGGCCGTGGGCGAAGACGGCGCCGAGCTGCCCGACCCCGTAGATGACCACCGGGTTCTTCATACTGAAGAGGTAAGCCGAATCGGAGGCGGGGGGGCGTTTTTTCTCCCGTCGGCGTTCACGTTCGCGACCATGCGGCGACCATCGGGTTGCCCCGAGCCCGGCTTGTGGGCATGAGCGCACCTGGAGCCGCCCATGCGAACTTCTCTCGCCTTCCTTCTCCTCCTCTCGGCCCCCGTCGCGCTCGCGCAGCCACCCGCGGGCGCGGACGCGACCGACCCCGTCCCCCCCGTGCCCGACGCGCCGCGAGACGCGCGGCGCGCGCCGACACCCGAGGAGACGGCGCGCCTCTCGCAAGGGGCTGCGGCGACGACGCCCTCGAGCGCCGAGCTCGCCGCGGCGCTCCGCGCGCAGCTCGGCGACCTCATCGACGAAGGCGGCCAGACGGCCGAGCAGATCGCGCAGCGCGCCGTCCAGACCGCGCCGTCGGTGCTCGCCGCCGAGCGATCGGTGCTCGCCGCCGAGGCCGCCACGCGGCTCGCTTGGCAGGGCTTCTTCCCCCAGCTCGAGGCGAGCTTCCGGTACACGCGGCTGAGCCCGATCCAGCAGCCGACCCTCGACTTCGGTGGCGGGGCGTTCAACCCCGACGTCGTCAATCCCATCATCGACGGCGTGGAGGATCCGAACTCGCAGATACTCTGGCGTGGGCTCGTCGGGGCGTTCGGCGGGGACGGCTTCACCTTCCCGGTCATCCTCAACAACTACGTCTTCCGGGTCGCCGCGACCTACCCGGTCTCCGCGCTCTTGCTCTCCGTTCTGCCGAGCTACCGCGCCTCCCAGACCGCCGAGGCCGCCCAGCGCGCTCAGATCCGCGTCGAGCAGCGCACGGTCGCGCTCCGCGCGCGCGAGGGGTACTACGCGCTCGCCCGCGCGCGCGGAGGGCTGGTGGTCGCCGAGAAGGCGGTCGAGCAGGTGGAGGCCCGGCGGGCGCAGATCGCGGCGCTCGTGGAGGGCGGCGCGGCCCCGCGCGTGGACGTGATGCGCGTCGACGCGGAGCTCGCGCGCGCGCGTGTCGGCGCCGCGAGGGCCCGCGGCGCGGCTGCGATCGCGGAGCGTTCGCTCCAGGTGCTGATCCACGCGCCGGGCGAGCCCATCCGGCTCGGCGAAGACTTCACGGCGCCGCTGCCCGCGGTGGACGCCTCGCTCGAGGCGCTGACGGATCGGGCGCTGCGCGACCGGCCCGAGCTCTTCGCGATGCGCGAGGTCGTCCGCGCGCGGGAGGCCGGGATTCGCGCCGAGCTCGGTCGGCAATACCCCCAGCTCGCGCTGCAGGCCGGGCTCGACTACGCCAACCCGAACCAACGCATCATCCCGCAGGTGGAGGAGTTCCGAGCGACCTGGGATGTGAGCGTCATCTTGCGGTGGTCGCCCAACGAGATGGGGCAGGCGCGCCAGCGCGTCGAGCAGGCGCGCGCGCAGATCCTGGAGGTGCGCGCGAACATGGAGGCGCTCGAGGACGCCGTGCGGCTCGAGGTCGCGCAATCCCACGAGGAGCTCGCCAGCTCGATCCTCTCGTTCGAGGCGGCCGCCGCGGGGCTCGCCTCCGCGGAGGAGAGCTATCGCGTCCGGCGCGAGCAGCTCGCGGCCGGCGCGGCGGTCACCGCTGACCTCGTGGACGCCGAGGCCGAGCTGACCCGCGCGCGCCTCGACGTCGTCGACGCGGGGATCGCGGTCCGGCTCGCGAAGGCGCGCCTCGACCTCGCCGTCGGCGGGGAATGAGCACGAGGCCACGATGACCGTCCTCGTCGCGGCGGCGGTGATTCGGCGACGCGGCGCGCCGGAGGTGCTGCTCACGCAGCGGATGCGTGGCGCACACCTCGCGGGCAAGTGGGAGTTCCCGGGCGGCAAGGTGGAGCCGGACGAGGACCCTCGCGCCGCGGTCGCGCGGGAGTGCGCCGAGGAGTGCGGCGTCACGATCGAGGTGGGCGAGCTCGTCGACGTGACCTTTCACGCCTACCCCGGCAAGAGCGTGCTCCTGCTCTTCTACGACGCTTGGCTGACGTCGGGCGAGGTGCAGCACCTCGGGGTCGCCGACCACCGCTGGGTGCTGCCGAGCCACCTCGACGACTACGATCTCCCCCCCGCCGATCGCCCGCTCGTGGCGAAGCTCAAGGCGCGCGGCGAGGGGCGGTGCCCTCACTGCGCCGCCGAGTGAAGCGCGGGCTCACCCGCGCGCCCGAAACGGCTCGTCGCGTCGCGCTCGCGTGGTAGAGCGGGCACGATGTCGAGCGAGCACGATGCGACCGGACCCGAGCCGGGGCCCGTCGAGCCGGGGCCCGTCGAGCCGGCGCCCCTCGAGCCGGCGCCCCTCGAGCACGGCGTGCGGCTCGTCGTCGGCTACGACGGAACGGACTTCGCGGGGTGGCAGGCCCAGCCAGGGCAGCGGACCGTGCAAGAGACGATCGAGGCCGCCATCGACGCGATGGGGCTCGCCCGCTCGCGCCTGCGCGGCTGCTCGCGCACCGACTCCGGCGTTCACGCCGAGGGGCAGGTCGCCGCGTTCGCGGTCGACCGCGCGCTCCCCGAGCGCGGCTGGACCATCGGCCTCAACGGCTTGCTGCCGGACGACGTCGTGATCCACGCGGCGACGCCGTGCGCTCCTCGCTACGATCCGCGCTTCGACGCGACCCGAAAGCTCTACCGCTACCTCATCCGTGTCGGGCCGACCCGCGACCCGCTGACGCGCCGCGCGGCGTGGCAGCTCGGGCCTCGCTTCGCGCGCCGCGACGTCCGCCCGCGCCCCTCGACCGTCGCGGGCTACCTCGACGTCTCCGCGATGCGGGACGCGGCGCAGCGACTGCTCGGCACCCACGACTTCAAGGCGTTCAAGGCCGTCGCGGATGGCCGCGAGAACACCGTGCGGACGATCTTCGAGCTGCGCGTCGAGCCAGGATACGGCGGGCGCGACGACGTCCTCGCGATCGAGATCGAGGGCAACGCCTTCATGAAGAACATGGTCCGCATCCTCGTCGGGACCTTGGTCGAGGTCGGGCGACACCGCGTCGCCCCCGCTGAGATGGACGCGCTCCTCGACCCGAGCGCGCATCGAACGCACGCCGGTCCGACCGCGCCCGCGCACGGGCTCTGCCTCGTCCGCATCTGGCTCGGCCGCACCGTCGCCACGGCGTCGGGCCATTCTTGAGCGCGAGACGCGTCGTCAGTGCAGCGTGTGCTCGCGGCCGTCGTGCTCGACCGTCGGCACGCCGCGCTCTCGACCTTGCGGCGGGTCGCCGCTGACGAGGAGGCGCACCGCCTCGTCGTCGTCGACCTCGCTTCGCCCTCGAGGGCTCGTCGCGTCCTCGCCGCGGTTCGCGTCCGCTGCGGCCGCGGCGAGGCGTGCGTCGATCGCGGCCGTCATGCGATCGACCGCGTCGTCGTGCGCCTTCTCCTCGGCCGCCATGGTCGCGAGCCGGCGTCGCGCCTGACCCTTGCGCTTGCGCCAGGCCCAGACGAGGAGGCCTGCCGCGAGCACCCAGAAGGTCGTGCCACCGAGCACCATCGGCAGCGTCCCCATCCGATCGGCGAGGGCCGCCTGCCACTCCCGCTCGAGCTGGGTGGGCGTGAGCGCGTACGCGTCGAGCAGCGCGTCGTCGAAGGCGTCGCCGGCGCGGAGGCGCCGGATGAGCTTGCGGAAGCGTGTCCCGTCGGGGTCTTCGCGGCGGAGGAACGAGACGACGTCCGCGGCCTGCGCGTAGGCGACGCTGACCTCGTGCACACGCTCCGGGAAGCGCGCGTCGAGCTCGTCGAGGGGGACGAGCGTCTCTTGGAGGTGTGCGTTCCAGAGCGCCTGAAAGCGCGCGAGGCTGCGCTCGTCCGCGTGGTGGATCGCGACCCCCTCGACGAACCACCGCGGGAGCGCGCGGTGCGTCTCGTCGTCGGGCGTGACGGCGCGGCGGAGGGCCACGTGCGAGAGCTCGTGCGTGAAGACCTCTTCGAGCTCGGGGGGCGTCCAGGTCTCCGGTGCCGTCAGGGTGAGCAGGATGACGCCGAGGTGCGGGTAAGCGACGCCCGCCGCGTAAGGCGGAGGGGGCGCGCCGCGCGGCGCGAGCGCCCGCATCTCGTCGGGGTTGCGCGCGAGGCGGACGACGAGCGTGTCGTCGACCTCCTGCCCGAGGTCGGCGGCGAGGCGTGGCCACTCCCGCGCGAGCGTCTCTCGCAGCCGATCGAGCGACGCGCGGGCGGACTCCGGGTACGTCCACCGGACGCTGCCCTCTTCGCGCTCGGCGTAGCCTGCCGGGGGCTCGGGGAGGCGCCCGCCGCCGAAGACGAAGTCGCCCTGCGCGCTCGCGCGCGCGCCGACCGTGAGCGCGCCGAAGAAGAGCAGCGCGAGCGCGAGCCGCGCGGCGAGTCGGCGCGTGACGGAGGCGTGGAGACCGCGCATGTTGGCGAGTCGTCGCTCGGAGCGCGGCGTGACGTCACGCCCGCGCGGCGCAGCGCGGGCCGGCGGGCTGGCGGTCGGGTCGTCGTCGGTCGGGGCGTCGGTCACGGCTCGAGGGGGCGAGGTCCAGGTCTGAAGCGTAGCACCGGCGACGGAACGACGTCATCGCGCGCCGCGCGCAGCGCGAAGATGACGAGGACGCCGACGAGGAGCGCGCCTCCGACGAGATAGGCCCAGTACTTCCGGAGCCACCGTCGCGCGGGGGGGAGCGCCTCGTCGGCGTCGGAGGGCGGCGTGGCGGCGCGCGCGACCGCGGTCGGGCTCATCTCGGTCGCGCTGAGCCTGCCGGCCCGGCGGCGAGCGGCGCGCGCTGCCCGGACGACGAAGCGCGCGGTGGGGCCCAGCGTCTCGGTCGCGAGCTCCGGCTCGTCCTCGAAGAACGCCCCAGCGCGCACGTCGAAGACCGCGATGCGCAGCGGGATGTCCGCGCGCAGGACCACGAGCGCGTCGACCCGCAACCTCGTGCCGAGGCGGCGCAGCGCCGCGACGTCCTCGGACTCGTCGCCCCAGCCGAGGCGGCGACGCTCCGCCCGCACGCGGTCGAGGCCGTCGTCGCTGCCCTCGCCGCGCAGGGCGGCGCGCACCACCGGGTCGTCGAGCAACGCGACCCCCTGCGCCTCGAGGTGCTCGTCGAGCGCGGCGGCCAGCCGCTGGCGGAAGGGCTCGGGATCGCCGAGCAGGGTGGTCGCGACGCGCACCGCCTGGCGGCCCGGCCGCTCGGCCTCGGACTCGGCCTCGGACTCGGCCTCGGACTCGGCCTCGGCCTCGGTCTCGCTCTCGGACGCCGGCGCGGGCGGGACCGCCTCGTCTCGCGGCTCGGGCTCGGCGTCAGGCGCCGCAGGAGCTTGTGCGGCCCCGAGGCGGGGGACGACGAGCACCAGCGCGAGAAGGACGAGCGCCCCAGCGCCCATTTGCGGAGGTCGGCGAGCGAGATCCGCGTCGAGGGTCGTGGATACCCGGGACGAACTTCGGGTTGGGGGTACGAGGCTCGTGAGGCGCACGCGCTGCGTTACCACGGAGAGCTCTTGGACGCCCGGTCCGGGACCCAGGACCCGGGACCGGACGGGGTGGCGGTCGTCCAGGACCGTCCCTACGCTGCAGCACGATGACGACCGACGGGGGGAGCTCGGTGGACTTGGTGGAGGAAACGAGGCGCTGCTACGCTCCCGGAATGCGCTGGCTCCCCCTCGCCCCCTGCGTGGTCGCCGCGGCCCTGGTCGGGTGTGGCGCCAAGACCGGGCTCTACGTGCCGGACGGGGGTGAGAACGCCCCCTTCGACGCGGGCGTGGACGCGGCCGACGCGAGCCCCGACGCCCCCTGCATCGAGATCCCCTTCGACGGCGGGCCGGTCGAGATCGACCTCGAGATCGAGGCCGAGGTCGGCGCCGCGGACGTCGTCTTCCTGATCGACACGACCGCGTCGATGATGGACGAGATCGTGCGCATCCGAGAGACGATCCGAGACCGCCTCGCGCCCGAGATCACGCGCGCGATCCCCGACTCGCAGATCGGCGTCGCGACCTTCGCGGACTTCCCCGTCATGCCTTACGGCGCCCCGCGCGACCGACCCTTCGTGTTGCGCCAGCCGGTGACCCGCGACCTCGCGCTCGTCCAAGCCGCCGTGAACGCCATCTCGCTCGACGATGGTCGCGACCTCCCCGAGTCGCAGGTGGAGGCGCTCTATCAGCTCGCCACCGGCAGCGGTCGCGGGACCTACGTGCCCCCCTCGGCGGGCTGCCCGCGCGGCGGCGTAGGGTACGCTTGCGTGCGCGCCGACGCGCTGCCGCTCGCGCTGCTCTTCACCGACGCCGAGTTCCACAACGGGCCGCCTCCTCCCCCAGGCGGCGCGCACCCCTACAGCTCGGCGGTGCGCCCCACGCCCGCGACGTACCCCGAGGCGGTGCGCGCCCTGAACAACATTGGCATGCGGGTGATCGGCTTCGACTCGGACTCGGTCGGCACCCCACGGCGCCACCTCGAGCGGATCGCCATCGACACGGGCGCGGTCATCGAGTCGGGCGGGCGCGAGCGGCCGCTCTACTTCCCCGTGGGATCGCGCGGCGAGCGCCTCGACACGAGCGTGGTCGAGGCCATCCGGACGCTCGCGAGCAACTTCATCCAGGACGTCGACGCCGTGCTCTTCGACGGCGACCCGAACGACGGCGTCAACGCGCTGGACCTCGTGGAGTCGTTCTTGCCCTCGCGCGCGGATCCCCCCGACGGCATCGACCGCATCGACGGAGACGTCTTCCGCGGAGCTCGCGCGGGCACACGCCTCTATTGGGTCATCACCGTCCGGAACGGCGCGGTCGTCCCGGGACCACGGCCTCGGCGCGTGCGGCTCGAGGTGCTCTTCCGGGGTGACGGGACCCGCCGGCTCGGGCGTCGCTTCGTCGACCTGATCATCCCTGGCGCCGATGGCTCGGGCTGCGAAGCGCTCTGACGTGACCCCCTCTCACGCAACCCGCGCGTGCGCCTGTCTCGCGCTGATCGCGCTCACCGCGTGCGGCGCGAAGACGGGGCTCTACACCCCGGACGCCGAGGTCGACGCGGGGGAGGACGGCGGGCACGACGCGGGCTTCGACGCCGGGCTCCCGCCGCCCTGCATCGAGGTGCCGCGCGACGCCGGCACGGTGGTCGCGACCTTCGACGTGCCCGTCGAGCTTGCGATCGTCGACGTGATGTTCGTGATCGACGCGACGGCGAGCATGCTCGACGAGATCGACAACGTGCGTCGGCGTCTCCGCGACTTCGTCGTGCCCGAGGTGCGCCGGCTCATCCCCGACGCGGCCTTCGGCGTCGCCTTCGTCGGCGAGTTCCCGGTGCAGCCACACGGACCGCCGACCGTCCGGCCCTACGAGCTCCGGAGCCCGATCACGCTCGACACCTTGCAGGTCGAGGCCGCGCTCGCGGGGCCGCCCGAGTGGGGCAACTTCGACGAGCCCGAGGCGCAGGTCGAGGGGCTCTACCAGGTGGCGACGGGCGAGGGGCTCGCGCCGTGGATCGAGCCCTCCGCCGGCTGCCCGATGGGAGGGCTCGGCGGCGCGTGCTTCCGGCGCGAGGCGCTCCCCATCGTCTTGCTCGTCACCGACGCGCCGATGAACAACGGCCCCCGCGGCGTGGCGCCGGAGTCACGCTATCGCTTCACGCGCCCCGGCCGCCCCCACACCTACGAAGAGGCGCTCGAGGCGCTCCGGCGGCTCGGCGTGCTCGCGATCGGCCTCGGCGCGCGCGACCCCTTCGCGATGTCGCCGATGAGCCACCTCCGGCAGCTGGCCCTCGACACCGGCGCGGTGGACGCCAGCGGGCCGCTCGCGTTCGACATCGGCAGCGACGGCAGCCGCGTGGGCTCGAGCGTCGTCGACGCGATCGGTCGGCTCGCGGCGGGGACGCCGCTCGACGTCGACGCCGTCATGGAGGACGTGCCAGGTGACCCGTGGGACGTGCGCCTCTTGGTGCGCTCGGTCGTCGCGCTCCGCGCCGACCCCCCGAGCGGCGTCCGCGCGACGGACGGCTCGAGCTTCTTCGGCGCTCAGCCGGGCACTCGTTTGACCTTCGGCTTCGAGCTCGATCCGAGCGCGTTCCCGCCTTCGGAGGAGACCCTCGTGATCCGCGGCCGCGTCCTCTTCCGAGCCTTCGGTCGCGCGCGCCTCGGCCGTCAGGACGTCGTCTTCGTGATCCCCGGCCGCGACGGCGGGTGCGACGAGCTCTCGCTCTGAGCACGCTGCCGCTTGCGCAGCAGGTTGGCCACGATCCCCACGGGCACGAGCGGCAAGAAGATCGCGGTGGAGATCGAGCCGACGACGACGCCCGCCGCGACCATCGCGACGAAGCGCGCGATGTCGGCGGGGCGGGCCCCGTCAGCGTGGCCGACGTGGCGCGCGCGGAGCTCACCGACGCGGCCGTCGAGCAGCTCGTCGACGTCGAGCCCGTAGAGGCTGCGGGAGCGCCGACCGCGGACGAACGCCGCGAAGGTGCGACGCGGCGCGCTCAGCATGCCCGCGACGAGCCCGCCGAGGTTGATGACCCAGGCCGCGAAGAAGCCCTCGCAGCCCGCGCCGACCTCCCACGCCGAGATCTCGAACTCGCCCCGAGGATCGGTGTCGTAGCCCGTCAGCACGTGGTGCAGGTCGTGGTAGCGGACCGCGCGCACCCGGCCGGGCGTGTTGGGGAAGGGCAGCGGGATCGGGCCGAGCCGGAAGTCGACCCACGCCTCGCCGTAGCCGCCGTCCGCGCCGAAGCCGTTGGCCTCGAAGTATCGGTCACGGGCCTCCCTCATCGTCTCTCGGTCTGCGTACTCGGCGTGCATGGCGGCCTCCCAGAAAATGAGTGCGCTCACTGAGTTTGCTCATTTACTGGATCCAGCGGGGCCTTGCGGCAAGGTGGGGGCTGTACTTTTCTGAGCGCACTCATTATCTGAAGGCCGTGGCCGAACCAACGAGACCGACGAAGCGTCGCGGGCGGGCTGCGCCCCCCGTCGACGGCCGCGCGCGGCGCCGGATCGACACGCGAGCGAAGATTCGCGCCGCGGCCTACGAGCTCTTCGCGGCCAACGGCTTCGACGAGACCCCCGCGAGCGCGATCGCGCGTCGGGCGGGCGTGGCCGAAGGGACCATCTTCACGCACGCGAGCGACAAGCCCGACCTGCTCTTCCTCGTGATGCACGACCGCCTCCAGCGCGCGGTGGAGGAGCGCTGGGCGACCCTGCCCGACGGGCCGCTGCTCGACCGGCTGATGCACCTCTTCGCGGGCCTCTTCCGCATGTACGGCGAGCACCCCGCGCTCGCCGCCGCGTTCATCCGGCACCTCCCGGGCGCGAAGGGGCCCAACGCGCGGGAGGTCGACGCGCTGACGCTCGGCTTCCTGCACCGCCTCGCGCAGCTGATCACCGAGGCTCGCGAGACCGGCGAGGTCTCCGCCGAGGTCGCGCCGCTGCGCTGCGCGCACAACATCTTCGGGCTTTACTTCATGGCGCTGCTCGGCTGGGTCGGGGGCCACATGAGCCTCGAGATCGCGCTCGAGCCGGTCCTCCGAGACTCGCTCGCGCTCCAGATCCGCGGCTTCCGCCCCTGACCGAGCTCAGTACGGCTTCCAAGCCCCGCGGGGCCCCCTCCCACGAGCGTACGCTCGCTCCGCTCGC
>JAHBWH010000235.1 GCA_019637115.1 Myxococcales bacterium
GTCGATGCGGTCGTCGCAAGCGCTGGGGAAGGCGCGCTCGGAGCGGCGGTCGCGGGCGCAGGGGCGCTTGGTGCGACGCCGCCTCTCGAGGACGCCGTCCGGCCCGGGGCTTCGGCTGGCGCGGTCGCGATCGATGCCCCACCCCGGCGCGTGCTCACGGGGCCAGTCGGCGACGCGGCGCCCGACGGGACGCCCTTGCGAGGAGGCGCGGGTCGCTCGGCTCGGGCCGACGGCGCGACGACGGCCTTCGTCTCGTCGGTCGCGAGCTCTTCGTCGCGGCGAGACGACGCAGGACGGCGCGCGGGTGTCGGTCGCGGCCCTGCCTGCATCATGTCGGTCGCCAGATCGACGACCTCCCGACGACGGGGGAGCGCCGGTCGCGCCGACGGGCTCGCGGCTGGGCGCGCCGAGCGCGCCTGGCTCGCGGCCGAGGGCGCTGTGCTCGAGGGGGGCGCCGACGAGGGCGTGGGGGCGATTGGCGCCTTGGGACTGGGGGCCAGGCTCGCGCTGCGTCCAGCTGGCAGCGGCGGCGGCGAGGAGGAGGTGACCTTCGGTGCGCTCTCGGCCGGTGCGCTCTCGGCGCGCGGCAAGGGCGGTGGGCTCGCGGTGCGCGGGCGCGCGAGGGGAGGGGCGCTGAAGGCGCGCCCCAACCCAAGGCTCGGGCTGGGCGGGGGGATGTCCTCGTAGCTGTCGCGCAGGGTGACGCCGATGGTCGTGCGCTCTTCGCTGAGCTCGGGTAGCTCGATGAGCATGGCGGTGTGGCGCCCGCCGTGCTCGAGGTCGTCGCGCGCGATCTGGATCCGCTCGAAGAGGAGCTCTCCCGCGGCGTCGAGCTGGAGCTCCCCGAGCCGCACGCGCCGTCGTCCAGCGGCCGCTCGCGACTCCAGGCAGCGCCCCATCCCCTCGAGGAAGAGCTGTCCGTCTCCGAGGAGCACCTCGAAGGCGATCCAAGCGCCCGCGTCCACCGGCTCGGTGGCCTCGAGGACGAGGTCGCCTTGGTCGAGCTCCCGAGCCAGGAGGGCGATGGCCTCGCCGTTGTCGTGGCACGCGGTCCGAATGGAGAGGTGGTTTCCCATACGACCATATGGTGACCGTATTTGTGTATTTGTCCAGTGTCGGTGGATGGAATTCTGTTCGCGCGGGATCTGGGCACCCGGGTGGGGGCGTGATCGGGTCGTGGGGTGGAGGAGGTGGTGGCGGAGGAGGTGACCTCGAGCCGGAGGATTCCGAGTCCGCGTCCGCGTCCGCGTCCACATCCGAGTCCGAGTCCGAGTCCGAGTCCGAGTCCGAGTCCGAGTCCGAGTCCGAGTCCGAGTCCGCGTCCGCGTCCGTCCGAGCTCGTCGTTCGCGCACGCGGGGTGGGCGGCGGTGGGAGGCGACCTCTTTTGGGCCTCGAGGAGTCGTCCTGGGACCGGCCTAGCACCCGTTGAAGAACCTAGTTCTTCAACGGAGCCGCGTGTTTTGGGGGAGGCTCCGGTGGGCTTTGCCCACTGGAGGGGTCCTTTCGAAAGACCCCAGAAAGAAGAGGCAGCCCGTTGAGGGACTCGAAGAGTTCTTCAACGGGCTGCTAGCTAGAGTGCGATGGAAGGCCCGGACGAGCGCGGCTCGCGCGGCGGGGGCACCCATTTGGTCCTGCCCGCTGCAAGGAGAGCGACAACCTGCTACCGTCTCCCTTTCCACCCTCAGCCCAATCGAGGAGCTCGTTGTCCGACCATCATCTCCGTTCTCTCCTTTCTGTTTCTGCCTGCCGCCGAGGTGACTCGTGAGCCGCGGGCCTTACGGCATGGACAAGCGCGCGCGCGAGGCTGAAAAGGCCCGCAAGAAGCGCGACAAAGCCGAGCGACGCGCGGACCGCCGCGAGCGTGGCCCGGGCGACATCGAGATCGTCTCGGCATCGGACATCGTCGGCGATCTGCCGTCGGTGAACGAGGCGCTGCAGCAAATCGAGCGCGGCGGTGAAGCCCGCAGCTCGAACCCCATCCCTTGCCGCCTCTTCGTCGGCGGTCTGAGCTGGGGCGTGCGAACCGAGGATCTCCGTGCGGCCTTCGAGGAGGTCGGCGAGGTCGTCGACTGCATCGTGATGACCGATCGGGACACCGGTCGCTCGCGAGGCTTCGGGTTCGTCACGATGGCGGACCGCAAGCTCGCGACGAAGGCGATCGACGAGCTCAGCGGTCGCGAGATCGACGGCCGACGCATCGTCGTCAACGTCGCCACCGAGCGCTGACCCCGCGCTGACCGCGGCCGCGAGCGAGACGACATCGAAGCTCGTCTCGCTCGCGATCGAAGCGGGCGACGCAGGTCGCAGATGCGGTGTCAGCAACGGCGTGGTCTCGACCGCCTCATTCTCGATGGGGAGTCGGTCACGGTGTCTGTGTTCTGGACACGGACTCGGACTCGGTCCCGGCAGACACGTTTCTGACCGACCCGTCTCGAACCGACACGGTCACGGTCTCGGACACGGTTTCGGTCACGGTCACGGTCACGGTCACGGTCACGGACACGGTCTCGGTCACGGTCTCGGTCACGGTCTCGGACGCAGTCCTCGGACACGGTCTCGGACATGGTCTCGGACAGCCGCGATCGAGCCGTCGAACCGCATCACGCACGCGAGCGCCTTGATGACGACGCGCAGCTTGGGCACCTTGCGAGCATGGCGAACAAGGACGCTCGTCTGAACGCTCCCTTCGCGACGCTGGCGTCCGAGGCGAAGGCAAAGAAGCGGGAGGCCGCGCGCGCGCACGCCGCCGCGAAGATCGCCGCGACTCGACGCGCGGCGCCCACATCGACGAAGCCCGCCAAGGCGACCGCCGGCGCGGCATCTCTTGCGCCCTCGGTCGCCGACCAGGCCCGCGACGCGAAGCCGAAGGGCGCCGCGAAAGGCAAGGCGACCCACCCCGCGCAGGAGGGGACCGTTGGCGACCCACGCGCCGCGCGGCGAGCGAGCGCCGATGGCGCCGAGGCGGGAGCGCGCCCAAGCGAGGGCCCGCTCGCGGAGTACGCTTACGAGGACCGGGTCGCGTTCCACGACGCCTTCGCCGACGTCCGCCCGCTCGACGCGCCCGCGCCCGGCGGAAAGCCCAAGAAGCCGCGCGCCAGCGGGCGGCGCGGCCCCCGCGCCCTCGCCGAGCGCGCGCACCGCGACGCCGCAGAGGAAGAGGCGCGCGCCCGCCTCGACCGCCTCGTCGCCGAGGGCGTTCGCTTCACCGTCTCGCGAGACGAGGGCTCGGTCGAAGGTCGGCGTCGAGGCGTCCCCGATCGCACGCTGCTGCTCTTGCGTCGCGGCGAGCTCACGCCCGAGGCCCGCGTCGATCTGCACGGGCTGAGCTACGCGGACGCCCTGCGGACCGTGCGCCAGTTCGTCCGCGACTGCGTGCACCGCGGTCGCCTCACGGTGCTGCTCATCCACGGCAAGGGCGCGCACAGCGACGGCGGCGTCGGGGTGCTCGCGGAGGCCTGCGTCGAGGTGCTCACGAAGGGGGGCGCCGCGCCCTTCGTCGACGCCTTCGCGAGCGCGCCCGCGCGGTTCGGCGGCGAGGGCGCGCTCCTCGTTCGCCTTCGTGCCCGTTGAGCTCTGGGGCATGAAGCCTCGCGACCCCACGAGCGTCCACTCGCTTCGCTCGCTGCGCGCGGTAGGACGACTCGCGCAAACGACCGAGCTTCGTTGCGGCCGTGGCGAGCGAACCATGGGGGACGAAGCGACCGCCGAGCTTTGCCGGCGCTTCTTGGTGTCCGCGAAGCAGGTCCGGGTCTCTTCGGTTCGTGACCGCCCGATGGGCGAGCCATGGGGGACGAGAGCGTCCGCCGAACTCCGCCACCGCTTCGTCGAGTCTCTCTTCGGGCCGTCCTGACGGGCGAGCCATAGGGACGAAAATGGCTCGAGCCTCGCCGCCGTTTCTGGATCCAGGGCGATCTTCTTCAGCGCTGCAGCGCGCCCGGGTCGGGCGCCGCGCTCCTCGCGGCGCCCGCGTGATCGGTCGGGGCGAGCTCCGCCCCCTCGGCGTCACCGGGCGCCAGGGCGGCGCCCGGTCGGAGGTGGACGTCGCCAGCCGCAAGGTCGACGAAGATCGCCGGCGCGGGTGGATGGCTCGAGCGACGGGCGCTCGACCGCTCGTCACGACGCGAGGCCGAACGCCGCGAGGCCAAACGCCGTGAGGCCGACGTCGTCATCGAGGCCTCCTGCGCCGGACACGGCGGAGCGCGAGCGCGACGAGCGCGACGAGCGCGAGGGGCGCCGCGTCGTTTGGACCGCGGCCCGCCATCACGCAGCCGCAGCCCCCCTCTTCCTCCGCTGGCGCGCCGGCGTCGCCGCCTGGCGTCGTGCCCCCGTCGCGCGGGGCCCCGCCGTCCGTTGGCACCGAGCCGTCGAGTCTCACGCCCGCGTCATCGTCGACGCCTGCGTCGATGGGCGGCGGGTCGCACTCGCCGGGCCCACAATACTCGAACGCGCCGATGTCCGGGGCGCCGACCATCGGGCGTGGCTCGGCCCGCTGGTGCACGACGTACTGTCGGGCGACCGAGTGATCGACCAGCAGCTCAGCCGCGATCGGTCCGCCGCCGTCGATCGCGGTCGAGCCCTCCGCGAGGCGGTAGTCCTGCCCGGCCTCGTCGACGAAGCCGGGAGAGGCGGCGGTGACGAAGGTGCCGTCGTCCTCGACCGTGCCCGTCGCTCCGCCGCTGTGCGAGGCCACCCAGCCGGGGCGAGCCCAGTTGTTGCGGAGCCACACGTGGCCGGTCTCCGCGAGCATCGCGAGGCGCGCCCCGCCCGCCGTCACGTAGAGCACGTTGTTGCGGACGTCGGCGCTCTCCTCGTTCGTCGAGAGCCGCAGCAGCGTGGTGTTTCCCGTGCGCGTCGAGACGATCGTGTTGTGGAAGAAGTGCAGGATGCCCTTGCGGTAGTCGTTGATGGTCCCGCTGTCGCCGCCGTAGTGGACGATCTGGCTGTTGCCGTCACCCTCGTGCTCTATGAGCACGTTGCCGTAGACGTACGTCCGCGCGTAGCTCGGGTGGTTGACGAGCACGGCGCTGTCCTCGGCGTCCACGAGGTCGAGCTGCCGGTTGCCGCTCTCGATCCAGTTGTATCGGACGACGAGCCCGGCCGACCTCGTAGACCTCGGCGCGTGCCTCGGCAGCGAGCAGGGACGTGGCGACGAGCGCGATGGAGAAGCAGGTCGAAGGGCGCATCGCCCGATGGGGCCACAGGCTCGCAAAAAGGGAAAGGGTGTTCACCTTTTCGCGAGCCGTCCCTATCTGGGACCTCCCTCTGGGCCCTCCCTCTGGGCCCTCTCGAGGGGATGTGTGCGCTCGAGCTCAGCCCTCGGCTTCGGTCGTGCCGTGCGCCGCGGGCTCGGCGTCACCCTCGGCGCCGGGGATCGCGCGCGACGGGGGCGCCTCTTCGTCGGGCAGGCGCGCGTGCTCGGGCAGCTCACCGGTGAGCGTGACGAGGAAGGCCACGATGTCGGCGACCTGCTCGTCGCTCAGGCGCTGGCCGAGCTGGAGCCGGCCCATCAGACGCACCGACTCGCCGAGGTCCGTCTGCGAGCCGTCGTGGTACCAGGGGCCAGTGATCGCGACGTTGCGGAGGGTAGGCACCTTGAAGAAGTGGCGGTCGGCGTCGCGCCCCGTGACGTTGAAGCGACCGAGGTCGGCCTCCGTGATCTCCCCGCCACGCAGCTCGAAGTAGTTCTCCACGAGCCCCATCTTCTGGAACATCGTCCCCCCGAGGTTCATGCCGAGGTGGCAGGTCGGGCAGCCGACGTCCTTGAAGGTCTGGTAGCCCCGACGCGCCTGCTCGCTGATGGCGTCGGTCTCTCCGCGCAGGTAGCGGTCGAAGGGCGAGGGCGTGATGAGGTAGCGCTCGTACTCGGCGATCGCGTCGGTGATGTTCTCCTTCGTGATCGGGTCGTCGCTGCCGTAGACGGCGGCGAAGCGCTCGGCGTACCACTCGTCCGCTTGGATGCGCGGGATCACGTCGGTGAAGGTCGTGCCCATCTCGAGTGGGTTCTCGACGGGGCCGCCCGCCTGGTCCTGCAGATCCGTCGCGCGTCCATCCCAGAACTGGACGAAGTTGTAGTGAGCGTTGAGCACGGTCGGCGAGTTGATGGGGCCGACCTGCTCGCGGATGCCGAGGGAGGTCGCGCGGTCTTCTGCGCCGCCGTGGTCCAGGCTATGGCAGGTCGCGCACGACACGGTGCCGTCCCCGCTCAGGATCGGGTCGTGGAAGAGTCGGCGGCCGAGGAAGACCTTGTCCATGCTCACCTCGACCGGCTCGATCGGCTGCACCGGCTCGGCGGCCGGGGTCTCGGGCGTCGTGGTCGCGGCGGTCTCGTCGGTCTTGTTGCAGTCGCAGGCGGCGAGCAGGGCGAGGGCTACGAGGGGTAGGGCGCGCATCGTTCTCTCCAAGGCGTCGGAGGTTACCACCGAGCGATTCGAACGGGCTGGGATCAAGATCCTGAGCCACGTCCCCGAAACCCGTCGTCGAAACCTGCGGCGCAGGATCCGTCCACCGTGCCTCGGGATATCATGTGGTTAGCACCATGTTCGGAATCAGTCCAGAGCTGGACGGTGTCCGAAATCGTGGGCGGCGGCCTTGCGGTGGGCATCGGGCTCGGCCACCGTGGTGGGCGAGACATGAACCTCCTCGAGCGCCTGCGGGCGCATGACATCCAGCCCTCGGCGCAGCGAATCGCGATCGCGCGCTACGTGCTCGACACCACGGACCATCCCTCTGCGGAGCAGGTCCTCGAGCGCGCGCAGGCCTCGATCCCTGCGCTCTCGCGGGCCACCGTCTACGCGACGCTGTCGCTCTTCGTCGACAAAGGGCTCTTACGTCGTGTCCAGCTCGAGCCGGGGCGCATCGTCTACGACCCGCACGTCGCCCACCACCACCACTTCATCGACGAGCGAGGGGAGGTCCTCGACCTACCCGCGGAGGCGCTGCAGGTGGTGGGCGTCGAAGCGCTCGAGGGGCTCGAGGTCGATCAGGTCGAGGTGGTCTTGCGGGGCCGACGCAAGGGCTGATCCCGCGCCGGCCAGGCCGACGTCGCTCGCCAACCAGCGGAGCTCACGGAAGGCCCGCGTAGATTGAGTTCAGGGCTCGCAGACCCGCGTCGTGTACCGGCGCTCGATCCAACCCGTCCGGCCCTCATGGCGGATCTCCACGAAGTCGCGGCGGACGCTCACGACGTCGAGCGGTGTGTCGTTCGCGACGCTCGTCAGCACCAGCTCGTCGACGCCCGGCCGCGCGTGGATGGGTGCGTCGCCGCCGATCGGGTTGGCCACGACCAGCGCGCAGTCCTCCTCGAGGCCCGCGTCGATGACGCGCAGATCGCGCAGCGGGGGCGGCTCGGTGCCCGGGTCGCCCCAGAGCACGAGCGCCCCCACGACACCGCCGACCGCCACCGCGAGCCCGAGCCCGAGCACGACGCCGAGCCAGGTCTTCCGCTGCGTCTGACGTACTTGGCGCGGATCCACGATCAGACTTCGAAGTCGCCCTGCTCGAGGATCTCGCTGACGCGGTAGAGGAAGCCGTTGGCGTGCACGCCGTCGACGACGCGGTGGTCGTAGGTGAGCGCCATGTACATCACGGGGTGGATCGCGAGGAGGTCCTCGCCGTCGTGCTCGATGACGACGGGCCGCTTCTTGATGGTGCCCAAGCGCAGGATGCCGACGTTCGGCTGCGAGATGATCGCGCCGCCCACGAGGTTGCCCTTGCGGCCGGGGTTCGAGATCGTGAAGGTCTTGTTCGCGAGGTCGTCGGGCGTGAGCTTGCCGTCCCGCGCGCGGTCCGCGACGTCCGTGATCGCGCGCGCGAGGCCCCGCAGGGTGAGCTCGTCGGCGTTCTTGATGACCGGCACGACGAGGCCGTCGGGGGTGTCGACCGCGATCCCGAGGTTGATGTTGCGCAGCTTGACGTAGGCGTCGTCGAGCACCCGCGCGTTCAGCTCGGGGAACTCGCGGAGCGCGCGGGCCGTCGCGGCGACCACGAAGGCGAGGAAGGTCAGCGAGTGGCCTTCGTTCTGGTACTGCTTCTTGTGCTTCTCGCGGAGCAGGTGCGTGTGCTGCAGGTCGCACTCGGCGAAGGTCACGACCTCGGGGGAGGTGTGCTTCGAGAAGACCATGTGGTCGGCGATGATCCGCCGACGCCGCGTGAAGGGGACGACCTCGTCGCCCGCCGCTGGGACGTAGGGCGGAAGGCGGAAGGCACCAGCGGGGCCTTGTGTCGACGAGGGGGCACGCGCCGGCGCTGGCGCGGGCGCGGCGGGGGGCGGCACCACGTCGCGTGGCGCGGGCGTGCCGTCGCCGCGCGGTTTGGCCGCTGCGCGGACGTCGTCGTGAGTGATCCGGCCGCTCTCGCCGGTGCCCTCGACGCGCGCGAGGTCGACCTCTTCTTCGCGCGCGAGCTTGCGCACCGAGGGCGAGGCGGCGGGGCTCGCCTTCGACGCGGCGGGCTTCTCCTCGGCGGCCTCGGCCACCGGGGCGCTGGCCGAGGCCGTGCCGTTCTCGTCGATCTCGGCGAGCACGGCGCCGACCGCGAGTACATCGTCGACCTCGGCGTGGAGCTTCACCACGACGCCCGCCACCGGGGCCGGCACCTCGGTGTCGGCCTTGTCGGTGAGGATCTCGACGATCGGTTGGTCCTTCGTGACCTGCTCGCCCGCCTTGACGAGCCAGCGGCCCACGGTCCCTTCGACGACGCTCTCTCCGAGCTGGGGCATCGTCACTTTCGTCGTCATGCGTCTCTCCTAACGGCCGTCGAGACGTCGCGCGCTCGAGCGGTTCACGGGAGGCCTCTCGGCCATCGGAAGGTCTGGGACCACAGCCCGCGAGGGACACCCCCAGCGCGCTGCGAGGTCGCGCGAACCTTACACGATTTCGTCGACGCGCCATCCCTCGGGTGTAGGAATCGGCACGAACCGATCAAGCGTCCGAGGGGCCGACCAGCGTCGACGCGTCATCCCTCGGGTGCGGGAATCGGCACGAACCGATCGAGCGTCCGAGGGGCCGACCGGCGTCGACGCGTCTGCGGGAATCGGCACGAACCGTCGAGCGTCCGAGGGGCGACCGGCGCTCGCCAGCCCCTTCGAGGGTTCGTCCCAACCTGCCCGGACTGCGTGCCGAGCGGACTACGTGCCGAGCAAGGGGCGCGTTCGGACTCGTGGACGAACCCCGCGTCGCGAGGCCCTTCGCGCCGCTCGCTGCGCCTCCGCCCCGCGAGTCGGCGGAAGGATTCGTCAGCCCTTGAGCGCCTCGAAGACCAGCTTCGGCAGGCGCGCGAGGCCCGGGCGGTGGTTGAAGTCCGTCAGCGCGCGGCCGATGCGGTGAGCGTTCCGGTTGTCCACGAACCACGCGGGCTTGGGGGCAACGCGGAAGGGTCCGCGGACCACCGACTTCTGGGGGCGGTCGAAGAGGTAGGAGTTGTGGACGACCCCGCGACCGCTGCGGATGTCGTGCAGCTCGTGGCCGGGGTAGGCGCCCCAGGTGGTCGAGACGAAGGCGTAGGAGAGCGCCGACCAGTGGTTGACGGCGACGCTGCCGTAGCGGAGGTCAGCGATGGCGTCGTCGACGGCCTTCGCGACGCGCGGGTCCTTCAGCGACTTCGGGTGGACGATGATCGAGCAGCTCAGCGTGCCCCAGAGGGTGTCGTTCGCGAAGGCGACGGCTTGCCGGATGAACTCGACGGGATCGGAGGCGCTCAACGGGACCTCGCTCGTCACGCCACACCAGGCCTCCACCTGAAAGCACGGGTCGTCCGTCTTCGTCGGGTCCAGGTCGGTGATGAAGGTCCAGGGGACGCGGCCCTCGCCCGCGGGCCCGAACTGGAAGGCGTTCGGGTGCGCGTCGACGAAGGCCTTGTGGCGCTGCTCGGCGCCCGGGTAGTAGGGGGCGCGAGAGGTCGCCTTCGCGAAGGCGCGTTTGACCGCGTCGAGCAGGGCCGTGCGCTGATTCCAGCCTGCGTGGGTGATGAAGACGCGCGAGGCGTTGCAGTTGAAGCCTGCGTTGTTCGTCAGCGAGGAGGCGAGGTTCACGCCCTGGTAGTCGAGGTCCGCTTGCGTCCACGGACCGGGCACGACGAGGATCGGGCTGACGTTGCCCAGCTCGCTCGTCACGGGGCGGGTGTTCCGCGGCTCACGACGACGCTTGCGCTCCTCGCCCTCGGGGCCGAGGCCCCAGACGATGGCGTCGTGGGTCTTGTCGCTTCCCGTGATGTGGATCGTGTCGACCAGCTCGTGCGTGCAGAGACGCTCGCCCTCGGCGGCGCCGCCGTAGAGCACGCGCAGGTAGCCGCGGCGCACCAGCTCGCGGAAGGCCTCGTCCGTGATGGGGCCGAGGTACTCGTTCACCGGGTTCATCTTCAGGGCGACGACCTCGCCCTCGGCGAAGAGCTTGTAGAGCGCGTCCATCGCGCCGATGGAGCTCACGTTTCCCGCGCCGAGCACGAGCGCGACCTTCCCCTTCGCCGGTGGGCGTCGGTAGAAGACGCCCATCGTCTCAGCGAGCGTGCTCGGCGTCACGCTCGGGTCCATCCAGACCTCGGCGCTGAAGCCCGTGAAGCTGAGCGCGTCCCATTTGTCTGTGGGGAAGACCGGGGCGACCACCTGGCCGTTCGGGCGCACCCAGGGCTTCTTCGGGAGCTGCGGCGCGCCGTGCTCGCGGATGTCCTTCAGCGAGCGAATGAGCAGGTTCAGGTTTCGTAGCACGACAGCGGGACCGCCGAGCCACTCCTCGCCCTCGGCGGGGGTGCCGAGGGGGATACCCTTGGCTTGGCACGCCTCGCGCGCCCAGCGCTCCGAGACCCGATAGGTGCTCTCGACGAGCTCCTCGAGGATGCCGATGCGCTCATCGATCGAGAGGGCCACCCACTCGTCGGCCTTGTCGCGCAGGACGCGGAGGGCGGCGTCCATCTCTTCGGGGGTCGAGGGCGCGACGCGATGGTCGGCCTCGGGGATCGCGGCGGAGCCTTTGGACATCGTGGGCGTAAGGGGCGAAGCCTCGGTCATCGATCCTCCTCGGCGGGGGTGCCGCGCGAGATCCTGCGGAACGTCGCGCAAGGACGCAACCAGGCGGAGCGGCGTCCGTGGTGGAGACTCGATGACGCAGCCAGTTCCTCCGCCAGCGCGACGCGAGTACCTCCGCGAGATCGAGGGCGCCGAGCTGCGACTGACGACGCAACCTTCGAGGGATAGATCGAGGGCGATCGAGTCGCGACTGATGACGCCACCATCCAGGGGCGGGCCCTCACGACCCACTTGGCGTCCGCCACCCCCTCCGCCGCCAATCCGCCGCCAGGGGCCGTTTTGACGCCCTGATTCGCGAATGATTTCAGCGTGAGATCCGCCAAGAACGGCTGGCACATCGATTGCTCATCCGCTCGACGCGATGAGCAAGCCCCACCTCGTCCTG
>JAHBWH010000236.1 GCA_019637115.1 Myxococcales bacterium
CGGTGCCGTCGCGCGTCAGCTTCAGGTCGACGACGTACCCGGAAGACGAGATGACGTGCTTCGCCTCGGTCACGTAGTACTTGCCGGAGAGCAGGCTCGAGACGCCGCGCACCTCGATGACCTGTTTCGCACGCAGGGTCGGGTCGCCCACAACCTGCAACGCGAGCTTCACCGTCTCGCGTTCCGCGCGGCGATAGCGCGCGGCCGACTCGCGCTCGGCAGCGGCGGGCGTCGGCGCCGAGGTCGGATGCACGCTGGTGGTGGCGTTGCGCTCCTGCAGCGAGGTGGCGCCCGTCTCGCGATCGACAACCTCGATCACCTCGCTCAGCGTGCTACGCGGGGCGGTGGCGCTCGACGCCCGCGACTCGATGGTCGCCTTCGCGAGCGGATCGCGCCCACGCACTTCCACGCGCCCAGCGCGTCGCTGGAGGTCGCTCTCGACAGTTACCGAGATGATGTCGCCGCGTCCCGGGTCGGAGAACCACGTAAGCACGTGCGTCGGAGCGGCGGCCTGATTGCGCGAGCGCCAGTGAAGCCCCGCGTCGTCGACGAAGTACTCGTACTCCTCGCGGGCGGCGAGGCGCCGGAGGAATCGCGCGTCGGTCTCCGCGCTCTGGTTGATGGTGTCGAGCACCTCGCCCGAGGCCTCGATGTCGAGGAACTCGCCCTCGTAGCCATACTCGGCAGCGATCTCCCGCACGACGTCGGCGCGCGACTTGTTCGCCCACGAGCGCGTCTTCGCCTCGCGATTCATCAAGACGCTCGTGGCTTGGCCCTCGATGGTCAGCGTCTGGAAGCCCTTGAGCTTCTTCACGACGACCCGGCGCGGTGGCGCCATGTTGCCGGGGTAGCCCCAGGACACCTCGAGCGTCGCGCCGCCCACCAACTCCGCACGCTCGAACAGCGCCAGGTCGAAGTTGTCGAGCTGGAGCGAGACCTGGTCGGCCTTCTTCTCGGCGTCTTCGTAGGTGAATGCAATGATGCGCCCAGCGAGGTCGAGCGGCTCGCCGCTCGGTGCGCGCTCGTTCTCGAGCAGCGTGATGCGGACACCGGGCCCGCTGCGGTCAACCAAGGTCACGCGAACCTCCGGCGCTGCTCGCTCAGGATGACGTCCGTGAGCACCCGGAGGCTTGGCACGAAGAGACGCCGACCGACCTCGAGCTCGAGGGTCGGGTCCACGATGGGGTCGGGCTGGAAGTCAGCAAGCACCCACCAGAACCCGCAGGCGCGCGGCAGAGGCGCGTAGTACCGACCGGCAAGGCTCTCGAGGGTGTCGCTCTGCGCGACGACATGGACCCGGGTGTCGGTGTGCTCCTTGAAGCGGTAGGGCTCGCGCTCGGTGAGCAGGCGCCGCCCGTGCTCGTCGGACACGCCGAGCGCGAAGGAGTGCCGGGAGCCGGTGCGCGGAGCCATGCCCGGGCAAAGCTCGGTGACGGCGTCGTTGGGGGACGCGGCTACAGCTCGGACTCGCGGAGCTCCTCGCTGGTCACGCGGGTGTCGAGTACCTCCTCGAAGGTCACGCTCGCCGCGTATACGAGCACCGTGCCGTCCACGGCGAGCTGCCTGTAGGTGAACTCGACGCTCGCGACGACGCACTCGATGGTCACGACCTCGGGCCAGATGAAGAGCACGCGCGGCGGCGCAGTAGCAGCCACGTCTTCCGTTCCCGCGGGCGGCACGGTGAGCGCGCGGAGGAAGGCCCGGAACTGGAGGATGTTCACGTCGCCCGGCTGCTCGGCGGCGAAGTAGCGGTCGAGGTAGAACTCGACGCCCGAGAGCTGCCGGTTCGCGGTGCTCTGGAACTGCAGCACCTGGTGTGAGAGCCCCGGCACGGCGAGGCGGTTCCAGTTCACCTGCAGCTTCTCGGAGAGCTGCGTCGGGTTGAACAGGCACTCCATCGACTCGCCGCTCGTGACGTTCACGAGGACGCAGCGCGGTGGTCGGGCGATGGCTCCGTCGAATGACACCTCGGCCTCCTCCTCAGTACGCCGGGACCGGCGAGAACGAGCGGGTGGCCGTGTCGCGGTCCGCTCGATGGACCGCGGTGGCGAGCGTGGTGCCGTCCACCTGTAGGTTGACGGTGATGGGCGGGGACGGAGGCGGCGTGGCCGGCGTCATCGGGAACGACGCAGGCACGGCCGGCGTCATCGCGGCGACGGCGGGCATCGTCGACGTGGCGGCATCGAGGGCGGCGAGCGTCTGGCCCTGCGGCGCGACCTGCACGCCTGCCGTGACCTCGTTGACGCCTTCGAGCAGCCCGCGCTCGATGTCCTGGCGCAGGCTGCGGATCGCGTCGGCCCCGCCCAGGTCCGCGCCGAAGACACCCGCGATGGTGTCGATGACGCCGGCGATCGTCTCGACGAAGCCGAGGAGGAGCTGCGCAAGGAAGTTGATGGCGTTCAGGACCACCTTCTTGAACCCGACCCAGACCTGCGCCCAGTTGCCGGTGACGAGTCCGCCGAAGATGTCGATGACGCCGCCGATGAAGCCGACCACCGAGCGGAACGCCGCGATGATGACCCCGAGCCGGTTCACGACGAACTGGACCATCACGCCGATCGCGCCTGCGATGCCGGCTGCGACATAGCCGATGACCGTGCCGAGGAACTCGGCGATGGAGCGGAGCGCGTCGAGAGCGCCGCCCGTCTGCCCGCTCGCGCTCGACGTGAACCCGAACATCGCGCCGAGCTTGCCGAACTCCTGGAAGACGAGCCCCACGGCGTTGCGCACGGCATCGAAGATCGGCGTCAGCGGAGCGATGGCCGTGCGGAACGCGCCGATCGCGCTCGAGACGACGTCGATGACGAAGGTGAGCGCGCCGACGAAGACCTCGACGAGGACGCCGGCGATCTGCCCAATGATGCGACCGAACGCGGCGAAATCGTCCGAGGGGATGCCGGCCGCCGCGTTGGCGCCCTCGCTGGACACCAGACCGAGTGCCTCCCCGAGCCTGCGCAGCGCGCCAACGAAGGCCTCGAACACCGGCGCGGCGGCCTCGATGGCGGCGCCGAAGCCCTCGCCGATGCCCTGGAAGAAGCGCTGGATGCGGAAGGCGATCTGGTAGATGCGGATGAGGAACGTCTTGAGGCCCGCGTTCTCCGCGCGGTTCAGCTCGTCACGCACGGCGCCGGAGAAGCCCCCTTGCTCGAAGAGCTGTACGACCCCTTGAATGGCGAGCTTGATGCGCTCCCACACGCGCGCGGCGAAGGCCGCGATGCCGCCGACGTTGCTGCGGAAGGCGACGACGAAGCCGGCGATCACGGCGGCGAGCACACCGAAGATGAGCACCGCCGGCAGGATGGTCGCCATCAGCCCGCCGAGCGTGATGCCGGCGGCTTTGAGCCCGATCACCAGCAGCGCGATGCCCGCCTTGGCTGCGATGACGGCGCCCACCAGCGCAACGACGGCTCCAGCGCCGACCACGAATGCGGCGAAGGCACGCTTCGCCGGAGCAGGAAGCGCGCGGAAGACCTCGAGCACCGCGTTCACCACGTCCACGACGACGGTCACGATCGGCTTGAAGACCTGCGCGAAGGGCTCGCCGGCCACAATGGCGAGGGTCTCGAGCGAGCCTTGGAGCAGGCGCTTCTGCCCCTCGAACGTGTTGAGCATCTGCTCGCGGAAGCGGGCGGCCGTCCCTCCCGCGTTCTCGAACTGGTCTCGCAGGTACGCGATGGCCTGCGCCCCGCGCAGGGTCTCCCCGGTGTTCGTGCGGACGCCGTTCGTGACCTGCGTGAGGATGGCGTTCACGCCGCCGAGGGCTTCCCGCCCGAATGTCGACAGCAAGAACGCGGAGCGCTGCGCCTCGCTCATGCGGTCGAGCTCGGGAGCCATGTCGCCCAGAATGTCGAGGAAGCTGCGGAAGCGGTTCTGCGAGTCGGTCACCGCGACGCCGATGCCGCGCAGTGACTGCTGGACGCGCGGATCGGCCATTCGCTCCATCGCGACGGCAACCGCGGTGGACGCGCGCTCGACGCTCGGGATGATGTTCTTCACAAGGCCGAGCGAGATGAGCGTCTCGGAGAGCGACTGATGGAGCGCCTGGGCGCCGCGCGAGGCGGTGCCGAGGGCCAGCGGGAGCTCACCAGCGCTGATGGCGAAGACGTTGACGGACTTCAGGATGCGATCGACGGCGCCGCCCGCCTCGTCGACGGACAACCCGAATGCCTTGATGCTCTGGGCCGCGAGCCCCGCGGCCTGGGACGGCGAGAGCTGCCCCAGGGAACCGGCCGCGAGATCCAGCACCGGCATGAGGAGGCCCATCGACTCCTGTGCGTTGAAGCCGGCCTGGGCGAGGTCTCGGAGCCCCTGCGCCGCCTCGACGGGCGAGAACTGGGTCGCCACGCCTGCTCCGATGGCGGCGTCGCGCAGTTGATTGAGCTCCTGCGCGGTGGCTCCTGAGACGGCGGCCACCCCGGCAACAGCCTCCTCGAAGCGGCCCGCCGCGTTCGCGAGCGAGTAGGCTGCGCCCACCGTCGCGGCGCCGGCCGTGAAGACGGCCAGCCCGACGCCGAGCTGCTGGAACGCGGTCTGGATGCGCTCGGTGCCAAGTCCTACCCGGCGATCGAGGCTGGCGAAGTTCCGCTCGAGGTTGCCGATGGCGCCCGAGGCGAGGTCGCGCGCGGTGAAGACGAAGCCGAGGCCCATGTTGTTGAGCGCCATCGGTCACCTCCGCTTCGCAGCCTTCTCGAGCTCCTTGGCCTCCCGCGCGCGCTGCCGGCCGATGCGCTCGAGTAGCCAGTCGCGGTCGGTCGTCGGCAGCTCGAGGGCGTCGTGCAGCGTCACCGCGAGGCCCGAGCCGCCGTGCTGCTGCCAGCAGAGCTGGAAGAGTCCCTCGCGCCAGCTCTCCATGTTCACGTCGGGGAAGAGCTGCTCCGGGCCTTCCGCCTCGCCGTCCTGTCCCGGCCCGGCAAGAAGAACGCCCTGTCGAAAGGGAGGTCGACCTCCTGGGTCGAGAAGCACTCGGGGCACTCGATCTCGATGGTGGTGTCGACGCCGCAGTCGACGCGGTCGAACTCGTCGACCAGGAAGTCAGCGTCGCGCATCGTCAGGTCCTCGAGGAACTGGCGCTTCGCCTTCGGCTCGACGCCGTCGATCTCGAGCACGCGGTACGCGAGCACCGCGGAGAGCAGCTTGTCTGGCGCCGAGCGCTGGACCGCGGGCAGCTTCCGCTCGTCCTCACCGGTCAGCAGCTTGAAGGCGACGCGCTTGCCGGCGTCGGGTAGCGTGGTCTCGAAGCGGTTCCCGGCGACGAAGGCAGCGCGGCTCTCATCGGAGAGCTTGCGCACGGGGAGCTTCGTCAGGTCGATCTCCCACTCGATGCGCGCGCGGCAGTTGTCGTTCCGGCACGAGACGCCGAAGGCGTACTCGGGCCCGTAGGTCAGCGCGCGCACCATCAGCAGCGCGAAGAAGCGATCGCCCTGGAGCACCTTGCCGAGATCGAGCTTGGCGCCTTCGGCGAGCGCGTACGGCCCAGGGTCGAGCGTCTCCTCCCAGCAGGCCGCGAGCAGCTCGTCGACCTGGCCGCCGCTCTTGGCCAGCTTGCGGTCCGCGAGGACGCGCTCCTCGCGCACCTTCATGCCGCGAACGCGGCCCTGGAGCCCCGAAGGGCACGTGATGACGTCTGCCATGCGCTGCCTCCTCAGGGGCAAAGCCGCTCGGGAAGCGCGCGGGGGACAGGCTGTACGAAAGGGAACCGGGGGGCCTCACCGTGAAGATGGGGCGTCTGGTGGCTCTGCTCGGCTTGAGCGCCGAGGGGCGGGATGCGAAGCGCGAACGATTGTAAACTCTACGAATGGGACTCTTGACCTTCAGCATCAACGTCACCCTGGACGGCTGCATCGACCATCAAGAAGGAATCGTCGACGACGAGACGCACGCCCTCTTCACCCGCCTCATGGACGAGGGCGGGGCGATGCTGTGGGGCCGCGTCACGTACGAGATGATGGAGAGCTACTGGCCGGCGGTCGCTCGCGGCGATGTCGAGGCACCGCCGGCGTTGCGCGAGTGGGCGGTCAAGCTCGAAGCCAAGCCGAAGTACGTGGTGTCGTCGACGCGGAAAGACTTCCCTTGGACGAACAGCCACCACATCGCCGGAGACCTGCGCGCGGGCGTGCAGAAGCTCAAGGACGCGACGCCGGCCGGCGTACTTCTCGGTAGCGGCACGCTCGCGACCGAGCTGGACCGGCTGGATCTTATCGACGAGTATATGTTTCTCGTCCACCCCAGGATTGCCGGCCACGGCCCGACCCTGTACCAGAGTGGCCTGCCCAGCACGCGACGGCTCGAGCTGGTCTCGGCGAAGGCGCTCCGCTGCGGCGCGGTCGCCATGCACTACCGGCGAGCGCGCTGACTCAGACCAGCCCCATCGCGCCCAGCTCGCGAGCCAGCGCGTCGTCGCAAGCCGTTTCGCGATCCCGTGACCGTCACTGCAGTTTGGTGGGCGCGCGGCGCCTTGCCCGGGTTCATCCCCGGGTGGGTTTCCGCGCGCCCCCAGCCGAACCCGGCGTGCACCTTTCGTTGTGCACCGGGCTCTCCCTCGACGTTGACGCGAAGTCAGGGGTCTTCATCCACGCGTGCCTGTATCGTTCGACGCGCTGGAACACCATCTCGAACGGGACGGTGTCCCCGTCGCGCCACCGCCACGTGCGACCGCCTGGCTTTCGCCAGCCGTACCGCGCGTAGAGGCGCCGCATGTTGACCTTCTCGTGTTTGGCCCGAAGCCATCGGCGGATGGTCCACCACACGTGAGAGTCGAGGGCCGCGAAGATGCGCTTCGCACCCCATGCGTGACGATAGTAGGCGCTCCACCCGCGTAGCATCGGGTTGAGCAGGTCGAGCCGCTTCTTGAGCGACACGTTGCGCGTGTCGCCGCTGAAGTGATCTCGAACCATCGCGCGCAGGCGCTTGCTTCGTTCCTTCGGAATGACGCACTTGCTGCACCACCCGTACATCGGGCTGCGCTGCACACGAACGTGGTGCCCCAGGAATCGCATCGGGCTCGTCACCGGGGTGACGGCCGTCTTCTCTTCCGAGAGCTCCAGGTTCAGCGTCTCCTTCAGGACCTTGGCGAGCGCGGCCTTCTCGGCGAGCGCGGCTTCGTGGGCTAGCTCATGCTGAGCGGGCCCATTCGGAGCGCTCACCAGGACGATGAAGTCATCGGCGTACCTAACGGGTACGAGCACGACGTTGCCGGCTCGTCTCTTGTCATTGCTGCGGTTGCCAACGGCTCGCAGCTGTACCTTCCTCTTATCGTGCAACAGCGTCGGCGCGCGGCGAGGCCACACGTGGCGCTCGTATCGCTCATCGATTACCGAGAGCGCGATGTTCGCGAGGAGGGGTGACAGGATTCCACCTTGGGGCGTGCCGGTGCTGCTGCGGAGAAACTGCTGCTCCGCCATGACACCGGCCTTCAAGAACGCGACGATCAGCCGGTTCACCTTCGCGTCTTGCACGCGTCGGCGTACCCGCTCCATCAGACCGTGATGGTCGATGTTGTCGAAGCAGCCCTTGATGTCGCCTTCGATGGCCCACTGGTACGGGAACCGGATCTCGGTTCCGGCTTCGGTCTTCACGTGCTGCGGCAGGAGCAGCTTGCGCAGCTCCTCGAGCGCCGCGTGTGCGTTGCGACCTGGCCGAAAGCCGTACGAGCACGGAAAGAAATCCGCCTCGAAGATCGGCTCCATGATGTTCTTCACGGCCGCCTGCACGACCCTGTCTTTCACGGTCGGAATGCCCAAGGGGCGAAACTTCCATGGTTGACCCGGCTTCGGGATGAGGACGCGCCGGACGGGGCTCGGCCGGAACGCGCCTTCGCGCAGCTCCTTCCGCACCTCGTCGAGGAACGCATCCAGCCCCTTCGCCAGGACCGCATTGACCGTGAACCCATCTACACCCGCCGTGCGCCGGCCGCGGTTGCCCGCGACCCGCGCGAAAGCGATCCGCAGGTTGCGGGCATCGGTGACGAGGCCCCACAGCTTGCAGAAGACGTAGTCGGGGTTTTCGTAACTTCGCGCGTACAGCTTTCGTTGCTCGCTCAGGAGCCAGCTCCTGTCGGAGTTGGATGCCACATACATGACTTTCCCCTGCGGCTTCTTGGCCGTACTCGTCGACTGCCTCCCTTCGCCACGTGCACGGCTCTCCCGTGCTCCGACTACTACGGAGGCTCCGCCCCTCGCGTGAGACGTCGCCGGACTGGGCGGCTTGCCGGGCTTCGCTTGCTCGGCGCTCACGGGAGGTTCCCTGGTTCAAGAGGTTGACCCTCGATGCTGTAGGTGGCCAGCTTTACCCCTGGCTGCACAGACCGCTCGCCGCTTCGGGACAAGGCGTCGGCGCATCCAAGACGGATGCACGCAGTCGGCAAACTAAGACCAACCGCGCTCGGACAACGTTCCCGCTTGCGCGGGCTTTCTTTCCATACAGAGGCTTGCATCGCTGACTTCAGGTGAGAGGATTCATCGCCCTCTCGTCTTCACCATGGCATCTGCGGTAGCCCGCCTCGGAGCTCACGCTCCTTGCGGACACTTCAGACCGTTCGGCTTTTGCAGGCCGCCGATCCCATCTCGGCGACGTTCACGGTCCCCTTCTGCACCCGACCCGACTCGGGCGAGGATGACGTCTCTAGGTCATCGGTCTACCTCCTGCTTATCCAGGCGCACCCAGCTCGAAGAAGTCGTACGTGAGCGTGACCGACTCTATGACGTTCTCGTCGCTCTCGTTGTCCCACTCGCCCGCGACGAACTTCACCGGCCACGCGCGAGAGAGCGACCAGCGGCGCAGGGTGACGCCGTCGCGGTCCTGCTGCACGACGTCGAGGTTCCGCTTGTAGTTCACGTCGGTGAGACCGAGGCCGCTCGACGTGATGGCTACGTCCTGGAACCAGTCGAAGAGGTCCCGGTCCTGCGTGGCGCCGCGCTCGAGCGTCACGTCCGAGAACGTGAGCCGCCCCGGGCTCTTGTTCGGGATGAGGGAGCCGCCCTCGAAGTACTGCACGTTGGCAACCTCGACCGAGAGCTCGCTGCACTTCTGGAAGCCGGCGTGGCCGACGTCGTCGATCTCGACGATGAACTTAAACTTCTTGTGGAAGCTGCGCGGGTTGCCGATGACGGTCATGGTTAGCTCCTGGTCACGCTCCCGCCGCAGCCAGCTCGGCCTCGAGGGCCCTCGTGTCCTGGCTGATGCGGACGATGATGAACTCGGCCGGCTTGTTCGTGGCGAGACCCACCCGAGCGATGAGCTTGCCGGCGAAGATGACGGTGGGCGTGTTGAGCTGCTCGGAGACGTCGACGAAGAACGCCTTGGCGGGCTCCCGCGAGCGGAAAGCGCCGTTGTTCATCTGCGTGAGCAGGAAGGCCGTGATGGTGCGCCGCACCTGCGCGCGTAGCCCCTCGGTGTTGTTCTTGTGCCGCGCGAACTCGAGTCCCTGCCTCAGGCTCCGCTCGATGAAGATGACGCCACGCCGCTCGGCGACGTAGGGGAAGTTGCCGTCGCCCTTGAGAGTGCGCGAGCCGTCGATGTAGCGCGGCAGGCCCGGCCCGGTGGTGAGCGGGTTGATGCGGTGCGGGTACACGAGGTCGCGCTTGCGCTCCTCGAGCACCTCGTCGGTCTCGAATCCGAGGACGCCGAACATTCGCCCCGTGTCGATGCCAGCGGGTGGGTCGTAGACGCCGCCGGGGCGCGCCGAGTCGGTGCGCGAGAAGACGCCCGCGACGATGCCCGAGGGCGGCACGACAAGCTGATCGGCCGAGCCGAAGACGCTCTTCTGCGGGTTGAGCACCTTCACGCGGGGCCAGTAGATGGCGGCGAACTCCGACAGGCTCTCGATCGCCGCGGTCGTTGCAACGTACGTCACGATGTCCGTCGCGCTCTGGTTCACGGGCGGATCGAGAACAGCGAACACCGTCCCATCGCGGTCGACCTCGCAGTAGCGGACCATCGCGTTGTGTACGGCCGGCGTCGCGCGCCCTGGCACCAGGAGTAGTGAGAGGTCCTGCACCTGGTCGAGCGCGTGGAGACCGGTCTTGCCTGCTTCCGAGCCGATGAAGTCGCCGTCATCGAGACCCACGAGACCGTCGCCTCCACCCGCGAGCGCCACGGTCTGCGGCGGCGGAACTGGCGCGCCCGTCAGGAGCTGATCGATGACGCGCACGTAGATGGAGCCCGTCCGGGCGTCGTTGACGACCCGTTCGACGTAGCGGGCGTCGCTCGGGATCATCGAGAGGTTCGGGAAGGTCTCGCGGTAAGCGCCGTCCTCCACGACGAGGAGATCGAACGCGCTGGGGGCGCCATTGGTCGCTGCCCGGACCTCGACCTCGATGCGGTTCGCGTAGGCGCCGGGGTCTTTGCCCTCGACGCGCACGGCGTTGGCGGTGCCCGAGGCCGCGCCAGAATGGAGAGCGTTGTCGAGGCCGAACGCGGCAGCCGTCGCGGCGTCCGCCTGCACACTGGCGCCGGGCCCCGTGGCGACGGTGCGGATATCGAGCACGCCGCCCACGCCCGCGTCGACCGTCACGGTGGGCACCGCCGCCTCGACGACGGCCTTCACCTCGGCGACCTCGACGGCGCGCAGGTTCGCAACGTTGCCGCCGCCGACCGAGGCCGCGCCGGGGAACGCGAGCACCGCGTTGGCCGTGCCGCCCGTGACCTGCACGCGGCTCGCGGTGCCCTCGGTGTCGCTGGCGAGCCTGACGATGCCGCCCGGCGTGGTGGCGCGCCCACCGACGATCACCGCGTTGATGGCAGCGGCGACCTCGGTGGCCGTGGCGTTGGCGATGTCGGCGAAGTCGGCAGCCGAGAACAGCACGGTCTGCTCGAGGCCGTTGTCGACGCGCAGGAGTAGCTCCATGCCGTCGGCGAGCGCGTACGGACCCGCACCGCCCGCCGCCATTGCGGCCGCCGAGCCATTGAACACCGCGTCGGCGTCGGGCGCGCCGTCCACCGCGAGGCGAACGACGTCTCCGTCGTGCAGCACGAAGGGCCCGGGCACGGCGCCGAGCAGGATGCCCGGCGTGGGGCCGCCGCCAGCGACGAGGAAGCCCGCGGCGCGCACGGCGGTGGCGGTCGCGGCGTTGGCTACGTTCGAGTAGTGCGTGGTTCGGACCACCCAGAGCTGCGCCCCGCCGTTCTCGAAGAAGCCCATCGCGGCGAGTGCGAGGTCGGAGTCGGGCGTGAAGCCGCCGAACTTGGTCTGGAAGCCGTCGAACGACGTGCAGAGGACGGCCTCGCCGATGGGGCCGCGCTCGGTGACGCCGACCGCGCCCGCGACGGAAGTTGGAGCCGAGGGGATGCCGCGAACCTTCGGCTCCTCCTCGACGATGACGACCTTGGATGA
>JAHBWH010000237.1 GCA_019637115.1 Myxococcales bacterium
CGAGCTGGGCGAGCATCGCGTGGCGACGCGCGTCGTCGTCGGAACCGCGCGACGCGTAGGCCTCCCCCTCGCCAGGCGGAGGCCACGGCCCGTAGTCGGGCGGCTCGCCAGGGCCGCTGCGATCCACCCAATACGCAGGGCGTTCGCGCACGTCGACGTGCGTGAAGGTGCTGTTCGGGTAGTAGCCGACGCCCGTGTGGGCGAGGGTCTGCGCGAAGCTCGCGACCTCGAACCGATCGACCCCTTCGACCTGCAGATCGAGCGCGCGGCCGAAGCGGTGCCGGCTCGTCGGCCGCGCGTTCGGGCGGTGGCCGCTGACGATCACGAAGGATCGATCTGGCCAACGGTCCGCCAGCGCCTGCAGGCGGACGAGCAGCCCTGGGTGGATCCGCCGGCGTCCGTCGGCGATCCACCGGCGCGCGGCGGGCTCGGTCTGCGTCGCCCAGGCGCGCAGCTCCTCCTCGCTCGGGCGTGGAAGTGGCCACGGGCGCGCGATGACGCTCAGCGCGAGGACGGCCTCGACGTTTGGGCGCCCGTCGCAGTGGGTCAGAGGGATCGAGACCTCCTCCCGTGGCCGCCGCTGGTGCCGGACGCGCACGGCGTCACGGAGACAGATCGGCCCGTCCGGCGTGGGGAGCAGCGCCTCCTCGTCGCCCGAGAGCGCCTCTCCGTCTTCCTCCGCGACGTCCGCCGAGACCGACGGGGGCTCGTCATCGGCGCGCGCGACGGCGGCGCTGGCGAGCAGCAGGACGAGCGAGAAGCGTCTCACGCTTCGAGATCTAGCCCGCGTCCGATATGGTAATCAAAATTCCTACATTGGACTTCACACGCCTACTCTTCCGATCGACGTGGACGCGGCCCGCCACTCGGCGGTCCTCGCAGAGTGTCAGGCGGCCACCGGACGCGCGCCTACTCGGTTTCGGGTAGTTGCGCGAATCGCATTCGCTGTAGTCTCTGAGCCATGGGAGAGGTGGATCCGCGGTCGAAGACTCTCGCGAGCAGCGAACGTCCGACCCTCGACGAGATGCCGGCGCAACCCGCCGCGCCAGCGGCGCACGCGCCGACCGAGCGCCCATCATCACGCATCCGTCGCGACAGCATCACGATCAGCCATGTTGCCGAGGCGCGGCTCTCGGAGATGCCCTCCGATCCGGCCCTCGCCGCCGCGGCGCGCTCGGTGCTCACGAAGGCGCTCGGCCTCCGCGCGCGCCAGCAGCTCGTGCTGATCCTCGAGTCGGGCCACCTCGAGGCGTTTGGCGCCGCGCTGCTGCGAGAGGCCGTCGACCTCGGGGTCGAGACCCGCACCTACCTCGTCGATGACGTGATCGTACGTTCGCCGGCGTTCGTCGCCCGCCTGGAGGCCAACCTCGACGAGAGCGACGGCTCGGTGCTCGTCGGGTCGATCGCTGGGCTCTGCCCCGAGTTCCGGCGACGCGTCTGCACCCTGCCCGGCCGACGTCGCCACGCGCACATGGTCGGGCTCACCGAGCCGATGCTGCGGCAATCGCTGCGCGCCGACTGGGACGAGGTGCACACGACGGGCGAGCGCGTGCGCGCGCGGCTCGCGGAAGCCAGCCGCCTCGAGGTTCGCACGGGCCCCAGCTGCACGCTCCAGGTCACGCTCGACTCGTCGCACCGTTGGCACAACGGCAGCGGCCGACTTCGGGACCCAGGCTTTTCGAACCTGCCGGGTGGAGAGGTCGTCTCGTCGCCGGGAAAGGTCGAGGGGAGCTTCCGCGCCGAAGGCGGGGTGTGGCTGCCGAGCGGCGAGCTCGTCCGCGCCCCGCATCGCTTCACCTTCGCTGGCGGCGAGGTCGCGGCTGTCGAGGGCCCCTGCGCGGACACGATCGTGGCGGCGATGGACGCGGCCCCGAACGGCCGGCGCGCAGGCCAGATCGCGTTCGGGACGAACCTCAGCGTCCTCACCCCCATCGGCGCGATGCTCCAGGATCTGAAGATCCCGGGCTTCCACATGGTCCTCGGTTATTCGTGCCCCGAGCACACGGGCGCGAGCTGGACCAGCGAGGTCATGATCCCCATCCTCTCGCGCCGCCCGGACGTCACGGTCGACGGCGAGCCGATCCTGGTGCGTGGGAAATACGCTCGCTGGGTCACGGGCCTCGCGTAACCACGGAGGCGCGCGTCCATGACCGCCCCCCACACGGGACCCCGACGCGGACCGCGACGCGGGCCCACGCCCACCTCGCCCGTCGAGCGGTAGCCAACCCGCGACGGCCTGATAGATCCAGCCGCGTGCGCATGATCCAGCGACGCTACGTCGATCCGCTCGACGCGATCTGGCTCGCGACGGCGGCGGCCCTCGGGTTGCGCGTGACGCGTACACCGGACGCGTTCGCGTCGACCAACGGCACTGGCGAGCTCGCGCTCGGCACCCCAGAGACGCTCGACGCCGACGATTGCCTCGCACAGATGATCTTCCACGAGGTCTGCCATTGGCTCGTCCAAGGAGAGGACGCATTCCACGTGCCCGATTGGGGCCTCGACAACGAGTCCGACCGCGACCTGGCGCGCGAGCACGCCTGCCTACGCGTCCAGGCCGCGTTGCTCGCACCGCTCGGCCTCCGCGAGGTCTTCGCGCCAACGACCGACTTCCGGATCGACTATGACGCCCTCCCCGCCGACCCGCTCGAAGGCGCCGAGCCGACGGTGCGCGCGCTCGCGGTCGCGGCCCTCGCGCGCGCCTCGACGCCGCCGTGGGCGCCGCACCTCTCCCGCGCCCTCGACGCCAGCGCCGCCGTCGTCGCGGCCGTGGTCGCCGCGGGCGCCGCGTCGCGCGAGCACGACGGCCTCGCGACGATCTTCGCGGGCTACGCGGCTCGCTGACCGCTTGCTTCCCACGGGCCCGCTCGACGTCCGCGCGCGGATCGCGTAGCGCACCGACCGTGAGTCGACGTCCCCCCCGCCGCCCCCCTGCTTCGCCTCCGGACCGCGCTCGCGCGAGCGAGCGAGAGGGCGGGCGTCGGGCGCCGTCGCGCGCCACGCCCGCGCGCGGGACCTTCCAGCTCGCCAAGGCCCTCGAGCGCGTCGTTCACGCGGGCCACCCGTGGGTCTTCCGAGACGCCGTCGTCGGCGAGGCCGCGCCGGGGGAGATCACGACCTTGCTCGATCGACGAGGCCGCTTCCTCGCCCGAGGCGTCGCGGAGGCCGGGCCGATCGCGCTCCGCATCTGGACGACCCGCGACGAGCGCGTCGACGCCGCGCTCGTCGCGCGACGGGCGGCGTTGGCGGCGGCGCTGCGCGACCGCGCGCTCCCCAGCGCGAAGGCCGACGCTCCCCTCGCGGCCCGCACGAGCGCTTATCGCCTCGTGCACGGCGAAGGCGATCGACTCCCAGGGGTCGTGCTGGACGTCTACGGCGCGGACGAGGGCCGCTTCGCCGTGCTGCGAACCGAGGGCGCGCTCGACGCGGGCGTGGTGCTCGAAGGCATCTCGGAGCTGCTCCGCGCGCGCGGCGTCGACACGCTCCTGCACAAGACGGGGCGCAAGGCCGAAGCACGGGTCGAGCTCGTCTTCGGCCCACGCCCACCCGAGCTGCTCTGTGTGCGCGAGCACGGGATGTCGATGCTCGTCGACCTCTGGCATGGGCAGAAGACCGGGCTCTTCCTCGACCATCGCGAGTCGCGCCTGCGCGTTCGCCAGCTGGCGGCCGGCCTCCGCGTGCTCAACCTCTACGCCTACACTGGCGGCTTCTCGATCGCGGCGGGGCTCGCCGGCGCCGCCGAGGTGACCACGGTGGACGTCGCCCCCGGCGCCGTAGCTTTGGCGGAGCGGAGCTGGGCGGCGAACGGGCTCGACCCCGCGCGGCATCACGCCGTCGTCGCGGACGTGCCCCGGTACCTGAGCGGGCTCGAGGTCCCCCCACCGAGCGCGCTCGATCTCATCATCGCGGATCCGCCGAGCTTCGCCCCGAGCGAGAAGGCGAAGCCCGCCGCGCTCGAGGCCTACGCGAAGCTCCACGAGGCGTGCCTCGGTCGCCTCGGAGAGGGAGGGCTCTACCTCGCCGCCTCGTGCTCGAGCCACGTCCGCGCCGCTGACTTCGACGAGACCTTGCGCGAGGGCGCGCGCCGCGCCCGTCGCGTCGTGCAGGTGCTCGATCGCTGGGGCGGCGCGGCCGACCACCCGCGCCTGCTCGCGTTCCCGGAGGGAGATTACCTCGACTGCTTGCTCGTGCGCGTCGCCGCGACGTCGCGGTAGCCGCGCGAACCCGAGCCCGGTCGCGGCGTCGCGCACGCCCGCCCCGGAGGCGGCCCCGGAAACGGCCCCGGAGGCGGCCCCGGAAACGGCCCCGGAGGCGGCCCCGGAAACGGCCCCGGAGGCGGCCCCGGAAACGGCCCCGGAAACGGCCCCGGAGGCGGCCCCGGAAACGGCCCCGTGCCCTTCCACGCCGGACCTCAGGAGCCGCACGCGGCGGGGAGCTCGCGACCGACGCTCGCGAGCGCGCCTCGGTATGCGCGGGCGAGCTCGTCGCACGCCTGCTCGACGTCGCCGGCGGACTGTGCCGAGCGGAGCGACTCTTCGCACGGGCCGGGGTCGTCGAAATAGGCCTCGCAGCACGCGCGCGCGCGCTCGCAGGCGGGAGGCAGATCGTCGGGCGCCGACGAGGGGACCGGGGGTGGCGCGAAGCCGGGCATCGTCGGCGCGGTCGGCGCGGGGGTCGGTGACACGAGCGGCGACGGCGCGGGCCCGCACGGCGGGGTCGGGCATCCGTGGCTCCCTTGGCTCCCCTGGCTCCACGCGCTCCCTGGCGTCGGCCCGAGCTGCCAGTGGGCGTGTGGGTCGGTCTGCGCCTGGCTCAAGCAGGCATTGCAGAGCCCACAGGTCATCGCGAAGACGAGCCCCATCAAGAAGCCGATCGCGTTCAAGACCAGACCGACGGTCGCGAACGTGCTGGGCTCCCCGTGTCGCTGCGCCCGCGAGATCGCCACGCCACCGAGCACGAGCCCGAAGAGCGCGACGACCGGTGCGCCGAAGCTGAGGAGCGACCCCACGACGGGGACGAGCGTCGTCACGGCCCCGCCCACCATGAAGAGCATCGATGCCAAACCGAGGATCGCCGACGCGGGGCCCATCACGAGCATGATACGCTCTTCGGCGCGCCATCTCCCTCACTCGGAAAGGGCGCCCCCCTCTCGTCAGCTTCCTACGAGGGGCTGTCGCCAGGTCGCCAGCCCCTCCCCCACGGGGCATGAAGCCCCGCGGGGCCCCCTCCCACGAGCCTACGCTCGCTCCGCTCGCTGCGCGCCGTCCGGTAGGGCGGCTTGCCAAATCGGCCAAGCTTCCTTTCAGCACCGAGGGCACAGAGAGCTTGCTTGGCGCTCCGTCGGAAGTAAAACTTTCAACTCCTCATGACAGAGCTCCCTGACGACGACATCGATCGCGTGAAGATGTCGGTCCTCGCCCGCCGCTCCGGTGTCCCCGCGGCGACCATCAAACACTACGTGCGCGAAGGCCTCTTGCCCGAGCCCTATCGGACGAGCCGCAACATGGCCTACTACGATGCGTCGCTCGTCCCACGCATCCAGGCCATCAAGGAGCTGCAGCGCTCGCGCTTCCTTCCGCTGAAGGTGATCAAAGAGATCCTGGACCAAGCCGAGGACACCGGGCTCGACGTGACCGACGTGATGCGGCGCGTCCTCGACCGCCACGCGGGCGAGGAGGAGTTCCGCACTCGCGCCTCGCTCGTCGAGGCCGGCGTCCCGGAGAAGCAGCTCGCCTTCTTCGAGGGCCTCGGGCTCGTGAAGGCCGAAGAGCGTGACGGCGTCCGCGGCTATTCGGGCGACGACCTCGCGCTGCTCCGCATCCTCGGCGCCTCGCGCCGCGCGGGCATCACCCCCGAGATGCTCCCGCACACCATCCTCGAGCCCTACGTGCGCGCCATCCACACGCTCGCGAGCCTCGAGCTCGACCTCTTCGAGCAGGGGGTCGGGCCCCACGCGAAGGGGGACCTCCCCCAGCTCGTCGAGGTGGCCTCCGAGCTCAGCGAGCAGCTCGTGATCGTGCTTCGCAGGAAGATGCTGCAGTCGATCCTAGCGTCGCGCCGCGACGCGCCGGCGAAGCCGACGCGAGCGTCCAAGGCGAAGGCGAGCGTCAACGGTCGGGAGAATCGCTGACAGGGGGCACGGAGCGAAGGCTCGGCCCGCCATCACGTACTAAAGTGCCGCGATGAAACGTATCGTGCTCACCGGCGGCCCCGGCGCCGGCAAGACCGCCGTCCAACAGGTGGCCGTCCAAGCCTTCCCTGGTCGCTTGGTGATCGTCCCAGAGGCCGCCACCATCCTCTTCGGCGGCGGCTTTCCGCGCCTCGACCACGTCGAGCCCCGCAAGGCCTCGCAGCGCGCGATCTTCCACGTGCAGCGCGAGCTTGAGCGCTTGCACGAGGCGCTCGCAAACGGCTGCGCGCTGCTCTGTGACCGCGGCACGGTGGACGGCGCCGCCTATTGGCCGAGCGACGACTACGACGCCCTCTTCGCCGACGTCGGCAGCTCGCTGGAGGCCGAGATCGCCCGCTACCACGCGGTCATCTTGCTCGACGTCCCGACCAAGGCGCAGGGCTACGATCACCGGAACCCCACGCGCATCGAGAGCGCCGAAGAGGCCGCCGAGATCGGCGACCGCATCGCGCGCTTCTGGGGGAGTCACCCGCGCCTGCACCGGGTCGGCGCCGCGCCGAGCTTCTGGGCGAAGATCCAGACCTCGGTCGACCTGATCGGCCAAGCGCTCGAGACGGACTGATCCCGCAACTCGAGACGGTCTGGTCCCGCGATCGCGCGTGACGCGGCGTCGAAGGGTCGGGTCGGCGGTCGCACCTTCCGGGGCCGGGGCAGCGACGGGGCCGGGGCAGCGACGGGGACCGGGGCAGCGACGGGGACCGGGGCAGCGACGGGGCCGGGGCAGCGACGGGGACCGGGGCAGCGGCCGCGTTCGGGTGGAGGCGTTGAGGGGTCAGCGCGCGGCGAGCGCCGCGAGCGCGTCTCGGAAGTCCACCGGGGGCTCGGCCTCTACGCGCACGCGAGCCCCCGTGACGGGGTGCACGAAGCCGAGCACGGCGGCGTGGAGCGCCTGCCGGCCGAGCGACTGGGCGATCGCACACAGCGCGGGGTCGCGCGGAGGGCGGCCGTAGACGGGGTCGCCCAAGATCGGCGCGCCGTGCTCGGCGAGGTGCACGCGGATCTGATGCGTACGCCCGGTCTCGAGCGTGCAGTCGACGTGCGCCGCGCCGACGAAGCGCGCGCGGACGCGGACGTGCGTCACGGCACGCTTGCCACGCGGCACGCGCGTCGTGAAGCGCTTGCGATCGGTCGGGTGGCGACCGTGCAAGGTCTCCCACGTGATCTCGTCGGGTAGCTGCCCGACGACCAGCGCCTCGTATCGTCGCTCGATGTCGTGCCGCTGGAAGAGCGCGACCAGCCCCTCCCGCGTAGCCGCCGTCTTCGCCACGACCATCACGCCGCTCGTGTTCTTGTCGAGCCGATGCACGACGCCCGGCCGCGACGGATCCCCGTCTTCTTCGAAGCGCGCGTGGTGCAGCAGCGCGTTGACGAGCGTCCCGCTCGGATGGCCGGGCGCCGGGTGCACGACGAGCCCCGCAGGCTTCACGAGCACGAGGAGGTGCTCGTCCTCGAAGCGCACGTCGAGCGGGATGTCCTCGGGCTCGGCCGCGCTCGGCAGCGGCGGCGCTGGCCGAACGACGACCTCTTGCCCCTGCCGGAGTCTCGTCTTCGCGACGGCGGCCAGCCCGTCGACGAGCACCCGCCCCTCTTCGATCCAACGCTGCACGACGCTGCGGCTCGCGACCTTCCCTGCCAAGAAGCGGTCGAGTCGCTCGCCGACGTCGGCGGCCTCGACCACGAGCACGCGCGGCTCTCGCTCCGACACGCCGGCTCCTCTCCCCAGCGCTACGCGAGCTCGGCGCGGAACGCCTCGAGCTCGCCGAGCGCGTGCGCGTCGCCAGCGGCCTTCGCCACCTCCGCGCCCCGATCGCACCACGCGAGCGCGTCCTCGTCGCGTCGCAGCTCGGCGCAGACCTGCGCCGCCATCAAATACGTCGGCACGTAGGTCGGGAAGCGCGCGGCCACCTCGCCGAAGGCTTCGAGCGCCTCGTCGCGCCGCTCGAGGCTGCGGAGCTCCATCGCGCGCGCGTAGTGGACGAAAGGATCGACGCTCCCCTTCGCGATCATGTCGTCGAAGAGCGCGAGGCGCTTGCTCGTCGCCGTCGTCACGAGACGCCCGGAGTCAGCACGCCGAGGAAGGGCAGGTTCCGGTAGTGCTGGTCGTAGTCGAGGCCGTATCCGATCACGAAGACGTCCTCGATCGTGAAGCCGAGGTAGTCGATGTCGATCTCGACCGTGGTCCGACTCGGCTTGTGCAGCAGCGAGCAGAGCTTCACGGACGCCGGCTTCCGCGTCGAGAGGTTCTGCATCAGGTATTGCATCGTCAGGCCCGTGTCGACGATGTCCTCCACGACGACGATGTGTTTGCCCTCGATGCTCTTGGTCAGGTCGCTCGTGATCTGCACGACGCCGCTCGACTCGGTGCCCTCGTAGCTGCGCAGGCCGAGGAAGTCGATCGCGAGGGGCACGTCGATGTGCCGGACGAGGTCCGCGGCGAAGACGAAGCTGCCCTTGAGCACGGGGACGACGGTGATCTCCTCCCCTGCGTAGTCGGCGCTGATTTGGCGGCCGAGCTCGGCGACGCGGGCTTGGATCGACTCGGCGGAGATCAAGGACTCGATGGACGGCATACGGCGCGCAGGATGCCGACCCGCGCCCCCCCCATCAAGGGGAGAGCGCCCGCATCCAGCGCCCGAGGAGCGCATAGGTCTCCTCGAAGGCCGCGGGGAGCTCGCCGACGAGGACGGAGAGGCCGAGCAACACGGCCGCGAGACCGACCGCCGCGCGCAGGGGCATCCCGGCGAAGAAGACCGGGATCTGCGGGGCGCTCCGGGCGACGAGGCCGAGGCCGACCTCGACGACGACGATCGCTGCGGCGGCAGGCGCCGCGAGCGCGGCCGCGAAGGCGAGCGCGGCGGCGGTGAGCCGAGCGACGCCGAGCGCGAAGGTCTCGGCCGACGCCGCGAGATCGACCGCACCGGGCGGGGCGACCACGAGCCCCTCCCCGAAGGCGGCGAAGGCCAGCCGATGCCCTCCGAGCGAGAAGAAGAGCACGACGCCGAGGAGCAGGTGGAGCTGCCCGAGCGGGCTCGTGCGCTCGCCATCCGGCGTGAGGACCTCGACGAGCGAAGCCCCCCGCCACGTGTCGACGAGCCGGCCGGCCCAGTCGAGCGCCCAGAAGGGCAAGGCGGCGGCGACGGCGAAGATGCCGCCCACGAGGACCTCGCGCAGCCCGAAGGCCGCGAGCTGCAGCGGCCCCGCCTGCGCGAGCGTGCCCGCGTCGAGCGCGCCCGCGGCGAGGGGCGCGAGCGCCGCCGTCAGCGCGAGGACGAGCGCCGCCCGGACGAGCGCAGGACTCCCCTGGAGCGTCATCCAGGGCACGAGGACCGTCAGGGGCGCCACCCGAGCGGCGACGAGCACGCCGACGACCAGCCAGCCGTCGAGCCTCGCCGGATCGCGCAGCACCTCGGCCAGCGTGCTCACGCCGCCCTCAGCGCACGAGCTCGGGGATCGCGACCCAGATCCCGTCGGTGAACCGGACCAGGAGCGAGGCCATCCATCCCCCCGCGAGCACCAACGTGAGCGCCACGAAGCCGAGCTTCGGCACCACGCTCAGCGTCTGCTCCTGGACCTGCGTCACGGCCTGGAAGAGGCCGACGCCGAGGCCGACGACCAGGCTGACGAGGAGCGCCGGCCCCGACAGCAAGAGGACGAGGTAGAGGGCCTCCGCGGCGAGACGACCGAGCTCGGCATTCTCCATCGGATGCCTCAGCGCAGCCCACGGACCAAGAAGTACACGCCGACACCGACGACGAGCGCGACGCCGAACGTGATCGCCCACGTCAGCACGGGGCTCCGGGGCTTCGCGTGGGCCGCAGCGGCGGGGCTCGGACGCAGCTCGACGGAGATCGGAGATCCCCCCGTCGGAGCGCGCTTGGGCTCTTCTTTCGGTCGATCGAGCCCGAGGGCCGCGAGCGCGCTCTCGTCCCACATCGCCGTCGGCTCATCCGCTGCGTGCTCGGGCGCTCGGTCGTCGTCGCTCACGCGGGGGAGAATGGCAGAAAGCGTCCGTCGGGCCAAGCAACGGGCGCCGATCGGACCGAGACGCGACGCCCGTCTGCCGACTTCCAGTACCTCGGCCCGAAGTTCGTTCCGGGTTGCCGTGGATGATCGGCGTGGAGGTCGCTTGCCGCGCAGGCGTTGGACGGGTCGAAGCCCATTCGAGGAGGTCGGCGAGCGAGATCCGCGCCCTTGGCCGCGGATACCCGGAACGAACTTCGGGTTGGGGGCATTAGCCGCCCGAGAAGACGACCGGGAAGCGAGCGCTGCCTCCGTTGGCGGACGCGGGGAAGCGCCAGCGCCGCACGGTCTGCTCGACGCAGGGCGTGAGGTTGCCGACCGACTGCCCCGTCGCCGAGACGCGAGTGACGGTGCCCGACGTGCCGACCGTGATCTCGACGTCGAGCCGCACCGCGGGGGCCTCCGGCATACCGCGGATCGCCGTCTCGTAGCAGCGGCGAAGGGCGAGCTGGTTGCTCTGCGCGGTCACGACGCGCCGGACGTCCGCGTCGTCGAGGTTGTTCGTCGCTCCGCTCGAGCCCCCCGAGCCAGAGACGGCGATCATGGTCGGCGAGCTCGACGCCGTCCCCATCGTGAGCAGCGCGAGGCGCGCTTGCTCCTCGGCCGACAGCGTGGACATCGCCGTGGTGGTCGTCGGCGGCGCGGTCGTCGTCGGCCTCATCGCGCTCGCGACGCCCATCGCGGTTGCCGTCGGCTCGTCCGTCCCCTCGTGGGTTGGCTCCTCCACGACGTCCGACGGCTCCACCGCCTCGTCGACGAGGCTCGGATCGACGTCGACGACGGCCTCGCTCGGCAGGATCGGCGTCTCGTCGATCGGGAGCGCCTCGGCGACCGGCTCCGGCTCGCTCAGCATCTTGCCCGCGACCGCGATCGCGAGCGTCATCCCGAACGCCCCGGCGCCGACGATCGCGATCCAGGCGCCGACGGGGAGCCCCCGGCGCGCCGGTGGAGGGGCCGAGAACGTCGTCGCTGGCGCGGCCGGGGCTGACGCCGCCGGCGCGGCGATCGGCAGCGCGAAGGGATCGTCGTCGGAATCATCCGGCGCTGGCGCGGGCTCGGTCGGCTGGGGCTTG
>JAHBWH010000238.1 GCA_019637115.1 Myxococcales bacterium
GCGCTGAAATCATTCACGAATCAGGGCGCCGAAACGGCCCCTGGCGGCGGATTGGCGGCGGAGGGGGTGGCGGACGCCAGGTGGGGGGTACGAGGGACGCCCCCTAAAGGGGTGCCTCGTTGACGGGCGGCAGCGCACGCTCCGACCTCAGGCGCCGCCCCGTCACGACGAGCATGGAATGCCATGAGCCACGCCGCCGCGATCGGGCTGCGCCGCTCGTCCCCCCTGCAGCAACGGGCTCGTCGTCCGAGACGACGAGAGGCAGCGGCCCTCACCATCCGAGACGACAGCGGGTCGCCCTCGAGAGACGGTCCGAGACGACGAGAGACGGCGGGGTCGCCCTCGCCGTCTCTCGTTCACTGGGCGCGTCGCAGAACGCGCGTTCGGGTCGACCGACTCAGCGCACGCTGTTCTGCAGGCACTGCTGGAACGCGCCGTTGCCGACCGTCGCCTGCGAGCAACTATGAATGACGGGCGTCGGGTCCATCTGCGCCTGCGTCGCGGTCGCGACGCACTGCAAGACCGCGCCGTTGCCGACTGTCGCCTGACCGCAGGCCTGGACGATGTTGGCCGTGAAGGGCCCAATCGAGCGCACCGACTGCAGGCAGCTCGTGAGCGCCCCGTTGCCGACGACCTGCGAGTTGCAAGCAAAGATCACCTGCGTCGCGTAGGCGCCGAGCGGCCGCGCGGCGTTCACGCACTCCTGGAGCGCGGAGTTGCCGACGGTGGCCTGCGAGCAGGCGTTGACGATCTCCGCATCGTGGTTGGGTTGCATCTGCGGCTGCTGCACGAACTGCGGCTGCTGCGGGTGATGCTGCACGTGATGCTCGACGTAGCCGGGCTGCGTGTCCCAATGGCCCTCGACGTAGTACCAGCCGCCGCCGTCCTGCACCCACTGCGGCTGCACCCAGACGTGGCCCTGGCGCGGCTGCTCCCAGCGGCCATCGACCCAGACGTACTGCGCCCCATTCCAGGTCCAGGACCCCTCCACCCAGACCGCGTTCTGCCAGGGGGCGCGGGGGCGGACGACACGGCGCGGCGGCGGCGGCGCAGTGCGGACGACGACGCGCTGAGGGCGGCGCGGCTGCTGCACCACGACGGTGGGCTGCGGGTGGCGTTGGTGGACGACGACACCTGGCCGCTGCGCCGGCTGCTGCACCACGACAGTCCCGCGTCGCTGTGGCTGCTGCACCACGACAGTCCCGCGTCGCTGCGGCTGCTGCACCACGACGGTCCCCCGTCGCTGCGGCTGCTGCACCACGACGGTGCCTCCGCCTCGGCCCTGCACTGCACCACCTCGACCTCCGCCTCGTCCTTCGACGACGACGGTCTGCTGGCCGCGGGCCGGCTGTGCTTGCCGGTCCTGGCGGTCGCGATCACGTCGCTGCGCGTCGACGCCGGCAGGCGTGGCCAAGAGGAGAGCTCCCACGCAGGCGAGGAGCGAGACGCTTCGGGCTCGGAGTGTCATGCGGGTCATGGTGCACCATTGGACGGCGGAGAACGTCGGATCTTCGTGAAGCTGTGTGAAGATTCGTCGCACCCGTTGTCTCGCAGTTTCGCGGACTGCGCGACCCGCGTCGGGAAACCTCCGACACTCCGCGCCCAGGCCCCGACGAGGCGAGGGGTTCTCGGCGGCGTCCCCGCGCTCCTCAGCCGGCATCTCCGTGCATCCCCACGCTCCTCCGCGGGGTGCTTAGCCGACGCACGACGAGGAAGTGCGTGCGCGCACATTCCCCGACATGGGAGCCTCGCGTCATGCGTAACGCCCTCATGCGTTCGCGCCGTGTCAAGCTCGCGCTCACCGCGCTCGTCCTCGTGGGGCTCTTCATGCTCGTGGCTCGACTCCAGCGCGCGATGCTCTTCCACCCGAACGCCGCACCGACCGACGAGTCGGTCGCGACACGGGTGCCCGGCCTCGAGCGCTGGTGGCACGAGAGCCCCGAAGGCCCAGTCGAGGCGTGGTTCATCCCCGGCGAGGGCGTCTCGGCCGCGCGGCCCGGCCCAGTCGTCATCTACACGCACGGCAACGCAGAGGTAATCGACCCCCTGCCGCGCTGGCTCACCCCCTATCGCGCGATGGGGGTCTCGGTGCTGCTCCCCGAGTACCGTGGCTACGGTCGCAGCGCGGGGCGGCCGAGCGAGGACGCGATCCGCGACGACCTCGTGGCCTTCTACGCGCGGCTCGTCGCGCGCCCCGAGGTCGACCCCGCCCGCGTCGTGCTCCACGGCGTCTCGCTCGGCGGTGGCGCCGCGGGCCTCCTGGCCCGCGCTCACCGTCCCGCCGCGATGATCCTCCAGTCGACCTTCACGAGCGTGTCCGACATCGCGTGGGAGAGCTTCCGCGCGCCGCGCTTCCTCATCAGCGACCGCTTCGACACGCTCGACGCGATCGGCGGGAGCGACCTGCCTACGCTCATCCTCCACGGGCGCCGCGACGAAGTGATCCCCTTCTCGCACGGCGAACGCCTGCACCGTGCGCTCTCACGAAGCACCTTCGTCGCATGCGACGCGGGCCACAACGACCTTCCCCCTCCCGGCCTCGACTACTGGGGGATCCTCGAGGCGTTCCTCCGAGACGCCGGCGTCCTCACGGACCGAGGACCGGCGACACATCGATGACCCACGAGCACACGGCCCCACGATCGCGGTCGGAACGAGGTCGCGCGCACGCGCTCAGAACGAGATCGCGAGCTGCTGCCGGAGCGTGCGGATCTCGCGGTTGACGCGGCCACGCACCTTGAGACCGCGGAAGAGCAAGACGGTGCCAGTCACGAATACGGCAGCGCTCAACACCGCGAACGCCCCCAGCATCGCCCGGTCCCTCTCGCACCCATGGCAGCCTATCGACGACGTGATGCTCGCCATCGCGAAGCCGTAAGCGCCCGCGCCGCCGAGCGCCATCATCGTGATCCGAGGCCCGATGCGCGGGCGCTGCGTCAGCAGATATCGGATGCGCGCCTCGATCGCCGCCGCGTGTGGCGGGACGAGCGCGTGTGCGGGCGGCGCGTACGCCGGTGGGGCGACCGCGGGAGGCGGCGGCACCGCGACGTCCGGCGCGTGGCGCCGGACGTGCACCTGGCTGCCCGGCGGGAAGATGACGACCACGGGCGCGTCCTCGGGCCGCGGCGCCGGGAGCCCCTCGGAGCCCTCGATGGGCACGACCGTCGCGCGCGTCGGGCCGTTCACGCCCTCCGCGTCCTCCACGACGATGACGACGTCACCCTCCGGCGCCTGGGCGCTGATCCCGCTGCTCATCGACGCGGCGAAACACACGCCGACCGCCGCCATCCCCCTCCACATGCTCCTCGTCCACATTCGCTGGGCTCCCCTCGATGACGACGTCTGCATGACGCGCTTCCCCCAGTTTCCACGGTCTCCCCGTCTCATCTTCCCATCTCGCAAAGCAAGGAACGGGCCAGTACGCCGCCCGCGCCAGGCACAGAAAACCCCGCACGTCCACCGCGCCTCCCCACCGATCTGACACTCTCCGGCACACCACCGTCTTCGTGTCTTCACACCCCCTTTGGGGGGCATCCCCAACCTCAGCGCGTCGCCTCGAAGACGTAGGCGGCCACGTCCTCGATCTGCTCGGGCGTGAGCAGCTGCGTGAACGACGGCATCGAGCCGACGCCGTTGGCGACGGCGGCGCGGACCTGCTCGAGCGAGGGCCCGAGCTCGTCGAGGTTCGGGCCGACCACCCCACCGGCCTCGGCCTCGGCCAGCGCGTGACACGTCGCGCAGCTCGGCTGCGCCTGCTCGCGGAAGATCGCGCGCCCGCGGCGCCCCGCTTCGGAGAGCTCGACGGGCCCCTCGCGCCGGCGCCGCGCGCCGGGCGCGTCCTCTGGCGGGCGCAGACAGGCCTCGTCGTCGGGCGCGCAGACCTGCACGACCACGCCCATGTCGCGCCAGCTCTCGTTGCCGTAGCCGCGCTCGTTCTCGAGGCGCTGCTCGCGCTGCACGCGCCCGCTCACGGTCGTCACACGCGAGAAGAGCGGGAGCGCGCCGACGGAAGCCTCGATGGCGAGGTGGAAGACCCGCCAGGCGTAGGGTCCGAGGTCCGGCCCCACGAGCGCCGCCTCGCGCCACGTCTCCCCATCGACGCTGACCTCGACCTTCGCCACCGCCTCGGTACCGCCGAAGGCGACGCCCGTGACCTGCAGCGTCCCGGCGCGCTGTGGCGTGCGCGCGGTCGGGTAGGTCACGAAGGACTTCGGCCCCATCGCCCACATCGACGGCTGGTCCGCGGCGCCCTCCTCGCCGATGGCGCGCATCCGATACCCCGTCGCGTGGATCTTCGCGGCGGTGGGCGCCTCGGTGAACGCGACCTGCTGGACGAACTTCACCTGATTGACCCCGTAGTACCCGGGCACGATCAGCCGCAGCGGCCCACCATGCACGAGCGGGATGGGCTCGCCGTTCATCTCCCAAGCGAGCAAGCAGTCCTCGAGCGCCTTGCCCACGGGGATCGAGCGCTCCACGACGGCGTCCTCCCGCGCGACGCCCTCGGGCAGCGGCTCGCCACCGGTCGTGGTCAAGAAGCGCGCGCCCTCGGACACGCCGCCGAAGCGCTCGACCACCGTCGAGAGCTTCACGCCGCTCCAGATCGCGCAGCCAGCCGCGCCGACGGCCCAAGGCGACCCCGAGGGCCCGTGCTCGAAGAAGCGCCGCCCGTTGCCCGAGCATTGGATGACCATGGCGACGGTGCTCAGGCCGAGGCGGCGGAGCTCGTCGACGCGGATCTCGCCCGGCTCGCGCACGCCGCGCACCTGCACCGTCCAGCCGTCGCGGTCGGCGAGGATCTCTTCGGGCGGCAGCGGCACGTTCTGGCGGACGAAGAAGCGCGGCGTGGCCGTCACGACGCTCGTCCCGAGGAGCTCGCGGCGAGTCTCGTACGCAGGCGGCGTCGTCCCGTGCGCGATGAGCGCGTCCATGTCCTTGCCCGGCAGGAGGGGGGCGCGCGCGCGCGTCGGAGGGCTCGGCGCCGGATCGGTCGGCGTCGACGAGGTCGCGGTCGGCCCCTCGTCGCCACAGCCGACGACCCCCGCGAGCAGCGCGCCGCCTCCGACGCCGAGCGCCTGCGAGAAGAAGCGCCGTCGCCCCTTCGTCCGTCCTTCTCCGCTCATCCTCGCTCCTCCGTCGGCGACATCGACCGTCGCTCCGCACGCTCGACCCGCGCTTCGTCCGACTCGGGGCGCTCCAGCCGCTCCGCGCGCTCCCACGGACGCTCGAAGCACGCCTCGAGCGCGCGCCCCGCGGGCTTGCCACGCAGCGTGAAGCCGGTGTCCCTCGGGCCACCGACGCCGAACCAGTTCCAAGCGTAGAACCCCTCGATCACGCCTCGCTCGGCGAAAGCATCGCAGAACGCGCCGACGAGCACACGCTGTTGCTCGAGGTCGACCACCGGCGCGCCGGGGCCGTCGTCCCAGGGAGCGCGTGCGGCTCCCCGCCGGCTCGGGTAGCCGACCTCGGTGAGCACCACCGCATCGTCCTCACCCATCAAGAGCCACAACAGCCCAAACGACGCTCCGCGTCCCTCGAAACGACACGAGATTCATTGGCGAGCGTCGCTCGGTCGCGACATCGCTCGGGACGATAGCGACAACCATGAAACATGTCGGAGGACCGCCGCGGACCTCCGCGCCCGACCTCCGCGCTGGGAGGGATGTGCTACCGGGACGGTCGTGAGTCTCCGATGCATCGCGTGGGTCACCTTGGCCACCGCCCTCCTCGTCTCGAACGCCGCGCACGCGCAAGCGCCCGCGCGCGAGGTGCGCCACCAGCGGCAGCTCTGGGTCGGGTACATGACCCAGCTGCGCCTGACCGATCGCTTCGGCCTCTGGAACGACGCCCACCTCGTCCCCGGCGGCTTCTACGTCCTGCGCACGGGGCTCACGGTGCACGCGCACGAGCGCGTCGCGGTCACGGCCGGCTACGCCTTCCTGGGCCTCCCCGTCGGCTCGCTCACCCCCGACCTCAAGCGTACCGAGCACCGACCGTGGGGACAGATCGTCTACTCGGCGCACCTCGGCGAGCGCTGGCGGATCCAGCAGCGCTTCCGCTACGACGCCCGCTTCCGCCGCAACCTCGACGAGGGAGGCCTCGCGCCAGGCTACGCGCTGACGAATCGCGTGCGCTTCATGCTCAACTTCCGACGCGATCTCACGCGGCTCCGCTTCGGCCCGATGCTGCCCTACTTCACCTTCGGCAACGAGGTGCTGCTCAACTTCGGACGTCGCGTCGTCTACAACCACCTCGACCAGAACCGCGTGAGCGCGGCCCTCGGCGTCACCTACCGCGGGCTCTCCGTGCAGCTCGGCTACATGCACCGCTTCGTGCAGCTCGAGGCAGGCAACCGCTTCGTCGCCAACCACACGCTGACGCTCTGGGTCTTCCACGCGATCGACGCGCGCCGGCCCGCGGAGCGCGCGGCCCCGGTCGAGCAGGAAGAGGAGTCACCCTTCGGCGGCGTCTGAGCCACCGTGGGCGGTGGCTCATCGCTCTTGGATCGTGGCGCGCCGACCCGTGCGACGCTCGCCGACGATCGTCGCGCCGCGGAGCTCGCCGGTCGCGCCGTCATCGAAGTCGAAGGCGGGCGCGCCCTCGACGCGGGTGCCGTCGAGGTCGACACGAAGGCTCCGGCCGGCGCGGACCGCGGCGCCTTCGGCGACCACGGACCCCTGCCTCATGCGCAGGCGGGCGTTTCGTCCGACACGCAACCCCTCGAGCTTCCCTTCCAGCGTGACGCCGTCGAGCTCGAGCTCGGCGTTGTCCGCCACGCGGATCGCGGGGCCTCCTCGCGCGATGACCCGCGCGCCGTGCAGACGGATCCGCGCGTTGTTCTCGGCGGTGAGGCCTTCCCCTTCGGACTCCAGCGACACGTCGGCGCCCTCGACGTCGACCCGCGCGTTGGCGTCGAGCTCCGTGATCACGCGGCTCGCACGGATCTGCGTCGGGCCGCGAATCGCGAGCTGCGTGCTGTTGGCGCGCGTGACGAGCCGCTCGACGGAGATCACCGAGCGCTCGATGCGGACCTGATTGTTGTTCTCGAGCTCGGCGAAGACGTTGCCCTGAAAGCTCGAGCTCTCGAAGGTGAGCTCGAGGTTCCCCCCGCCGCGGACCAGCGTCGCGCCTCGAAGCTTCACGCGCCGGAAGGTGAGCTTGCAGTTGTAGCCCGTGACTTGGACTAGCACGCCAGGCGTCGCGGCCGAGGGGGTCTCGACGTCCTCGAGGACGAGGTGCTGGTTGGCACCGCAGACGAGCGGGCTCGCGCCATCCCAGCGCGTCGGCGTAGGGGCTGCCGTGGCCGGGCGCGAGCCGACGCTCGAACCCACGGAGCTGCAGACGCTCACGCTCACACCGACGAAGATCAGGATGGGGAGCACGACGCTGAGGACCGTGAAGACGATGACCATCGTCATCACGCCTCGCACCACCTTGCGCGTCTGGTGGTACGCGAGGGCCTGGCCCGGTAGCCCGGACTGCGGCGGTGGCGTCCACACCTGCGGCGGCGCCCACTGCGCAGGCGTGACGACCGCGATCGTCCGGGTCTGACCGACCCGTGTGGTCGCATCGCAGTAGTTGCACCGCGCCAGACGTTCGCCCTGCTTCACGTCCAGCGGCGCGCCGCATTTGCTGCACTCGACCAACATGTTCGGACGATACTCGCCCTCGCCGGAACGCGATATCCCGGTCGGGTCGCCCGCCCGTGACCCGATCCGGGGCTCGCTGCCCACTGAGGGGTCGTCCCCCGCGCGAATGGCGCGGGGCCACGAGCCCCCATGACCCACCCCTCCCCCTCCCGACGCTCAATTTCCCGAGGGCCAGCCTCTCGACGCCCAGCTTCCCGAGGGCCCGCCTCCCGACGTCCAGCTTCCCGAGAGCCCGCCTCCCGACGCCCAGCTTCCCGAGAGCCCGCCTCGCGACCCCCGGTGGCTCGATGCTCAGCGGTCCAACATCCGACGTCCGGAGGAAAGACCTCCAGAGGAAAGCTCCCCCGGCGCCCTGCGATCTTCGCCCTCCTCCTCGCTCTGGTTGTCGGCTGCGGAGACGTTGACCCCGCGTCCGAGCCCCCGCGCGACGGCTCGACCGCGCCCGCCGACGCGGCCCCCGCGACCATCGACGGCGGCGCCGACGCCTGCGCGATCGACTGCGCGCCCGGGCCCGTCTCCATCGTGCCGCTCTACGACGCGCGCACCCCGCTCGAGCCCGCCGTCGTCGAGCTCACGCCCGAGGCGCTCGTCACGCGCTTCGCGGATCGCGCGCGTGACCGCCACGCCCGCGAGGACCAGTTCCAGGCCTACGAGCATTTCCTCCACCTCTACTGGGAGCACCGCACGGCGCAGGTCGAGATCGTCGACACCGTCGCCCGCGGCGGAGACCACATCACCTTCCACGTGACGACCGAGTGGAAGCTCGACGACCACCAGGCCGAGCTGCGCTTCTTCTATCGCGGCATCGGCACGGTCGCCGAGTACCACGACAACCTGCCGATGACCCCGATCGACACCCTCCACTACACGCGCACCGTCCGCTTCAACGCCCGCGAGGGACGTCCGCTCCGGATCGGCGACAAGATGGAGTTCGAGCTCAGCCAGTTCCTCGACAGCCCACCGCGCGGCCGCGACAACTACTACGGCACGACCTACCTCTACGTCGTGGGCCGCGGCCTCGTGCCGTGGGAGGGCACGGGCGAGCGGCGCGACTCGGAGATCATCGCCGAGGAGGCTTGGCTCGGTGGGCAGACCACGCTGCACCGCAACGAGTCGAACGAGCCCGAGAGCCTCTTCCTGCAGATGGCGACCAACCTCGCGCCGCAGAACGGGCAACCTTTCGTGCGCGGGCGCCGCGCCGTGCACACCGACTTCGGCGACGGCAGCCACGACGAGTCGCCGCTCAACCCGCCCTGGGACGAGCAGGCCGGCAAGCTCGGCCCGCGCTACGTGGCCCCCTCGTGCAACACCTGCCACCTCCAGAACGGGCGAGCGCTCCCGGCCGCGCCGGGTGTACCGCTGACCCAGTGGGTGTTCCGGGTCGGCGACGCCGAGGGCAACCCCGACCCGCTCCTCGGCCGCGTGCTCCAGCCGCACGCCACGCTCGGCGCAGGCGAGGGCGCGGTGACCATCACCCACTACCTCGAGGAGGGCGAGCTCCGCCGGCCCGTCTTCGCCTTCGAAGGCGCGAGCCCAACCCACTACTCGCCCCGCATCGCCCCCGCCCTCGTCGGGCTCGGGCTGCTCGAGGCGATCGCCGAGGCGGACGTGCTGGCGCTCGCGGATCCGGACGACGCCGACGGCGACGGAATCTCCGGGCGCGCGCGCGTCGTGCGAGACCCGATCACCGGCGAGCCGCGCCTCGGTCGGTTCGGGTGGAAAGCCAGTCAGGCGAGCCTCCTGCACCAGATCGCCGCCGCCCTCCGGACGGACATGGGCGTGCTCACCTCGATCTTCCCGACGCCCGACTGTGGCGCCGCGCAGACCGACTGCGGGCCCGAGGGGGCCGAGCTCGACGACGAGATCCTCGGCGAGCTGATGACCTACGTCGCGCTCCTCGGGGTTCACGCGCAGCGCGACGCCCGAGATCCGCAGGTCACGCGTGGCGCGGCGCTCTTCGAAGAGGCCGGCTGCGCGCGCTGCCACACCCCGCGCTTCGTGACCTCGGCGTTTCATCCTTTTGCCGAGCTCCGCGCCCAGACCATCGCGCCCTACACGGACCTCCTGCTGCACGACATGGGCCCCGGCCTCGCCGACACCCTGCGCGACGGGGACGCTTCGCCGTCGGAGTGGCGCACGCCCCCCCTCTGGAGCCTCGGCCTGATGGCGGGCGTGAGCGGCGGCGAGGCGTACCTGCACGACGGCCGCGCGCGCACGCTGCGCGAGGCCATCCTCTGGCACGGGGGCGAAGGCGAGGCCTCGAGGGACGCCTTCCTCTCGATGCGCGAGGACGAGCGCGACGCGGTGCTGGCCTTCCTGCGCTCGCTCTGAGCCCCGGCGGGGGACGCTTCTCTCACCTCGAGGTCGGCCGCGCGCTTCGCGCGACCGCTTCGCGCCGTGGGGTCATCCCTCTCGCGCCGCACCTAGCAGCCCGTTGAAGAAACTCTTCGAGTCCCTCGACGGACTGCCTCTTCTTTCTGGGGTCTTTCGAGAAGACCCCCTCCAGTGGGCAAAGCCCACCGGAGCCTCCCCCAAAACGTACGCGTTCACCCCATCGCGGGAGTTGAAACGCAGCCGAAATGCGGCGCGGGAGGGATGGCCCCACACCGCGAAGCGGTAGAGCGAAGCGGTCACCTCGAGGCCGACCGCGCGAAGCGCAACGCCGCCTCGCTGGCCCGAGCGGCGTCGAGCGCCTCGGTGTAGACGGGCGCGAGCGCGTCGCTTGCTTCCTGCTCGAGCTTGCTGATCGTCCCGAGCGCGAGCTTCGTTTCCGAGGGGCTTCGCCCCTCCCCCGTCGGGCGAAGCCCTCCGGGGCCCCCGCCCAGTCGCTCGTGCTGACGCACGAGCTCGACGCCGAAGAAGGTGCGCGCGAAGTACTGCACCTGCCGGCGGCTCAACCGGAAGACACCGACCAGCACAGCGAGCGTCGCGACCGGCTTCACGCCGAACGGACGTGGCCCAAACGGCTGTGAGAACTCCGCCTTGGTGATCGTCCCACACGAGCAGCGCACCGCGTACGCACGACCTTCCAGCACGATCGCGCGGACTGGAGGGACCTCGATGTGCTGGCGCCGCTCGGGCTCACCCTCCGCCTCGCGGCCGAGCGTTCGGCCACACGAGCCGCAACTGCACGGCCAGAGCCCGCGCGTGAGCGCGGGCGACCGGGAGGGGGCCCCTCCAGAAGCGGAGTTCGACGAGTTTCGCTTCAGCTGCCCGGTCAGCTTCGCGAGCTGCTTCTCCAGCTTCTCGAGTTGTGCGGCTTGCTCGACCAGCTTCGCCGCCTGCTCGGCGAGCTGTGCGTCGCGTTCGGCGAGCTGCGCGTCGCGGTCGGCGAGCTGCGCGTCGCGTTCGGCGAGCTTTGCCTCGAGATCGCGAACGCGCGTTTCGAGATCCAGCACTGCTGTCGTAGATCATATCTCGCGGAGCGTGTCGATCCCCTCCGCGCACGTCGTCGTCGACCGGGACTCGCGCGACGGCTCTCCCCCAACGCGCCAGGCGAGGGATGGGGCGCCGCGGGGGCGGGGGCGCGGCCGAGAAGATCTCCTCACCCTCCTCTGGGCCGCGCGCCG
>JAHBWH010000239.1 GCA_019637115.1 Myxococcales bacterium
CCAAGCAGGGCGCGCGTCGTCGCAGCGGAGCTTCGACCAGCGGCTCCCGGCGCCCGGGACGGCGGCGAGGTGGCGCAGCAGCCAATCGCCGGCCTCCGCCGCGAGGCGATCGTCGGGCACAATTGCGAGCCGCTCGGCGAACGCCAGCAGGAGCGCGTCCGCCGCGTCGCCCGGCGCGTCCTCGCGGGCGAGGAGCCGCGCGGCGAGGCGTGAGGCGGCGACGGCCTCAGGCAACGCGGAGGGCAGCGGGAGCTGCTCGGAGAGCGCGGACGCGACAGAGAGCAGCTCGTCGTCCATCGCGTTGCTCATGTCGTAGCGCGCCAAGGCCCGCAGGGTCGGCAGGTGACCCGGCGCCTCCTCGCGGATCGTGCGTAGGGTCAGCACGGCCGAGCCGAGGTCGTCGCGCTCCACGCGATCGAAGCGCGCCAGGGCTTCGAGCGCGGCGACGCGGGCCGCCGGGTCCGACGCGTCGCGGACGGCCTCGAAGCGGCGGTCGGCGACGCGCGCGTGCTCGCCCGCGAGCAGCTCGACGCGATCGAGGCTCGCGAGCGCGATCGGGTCGGGGGTCGCCTCGGTCACGGCGCGATAGGCCACGGCGGCGGCGCGAGCGTCGCCCGCGAGCTCATGCGCGAGCGCGGCGCGCATCTGGTAGTAGCGCCGCGCGCCCGGCGCCTCGGCGCGCGCCGCGAGGGACTCGGCGCGGGCCGCGGACGTCGCCGGATCGAAGCCGGGGATGTTCGCGATCGCGGCGTCGAGGGCAGGGTCCGACAGGCCGAGCGCGTCGGTCTGCTCGAGGACACGCGCGAAGCTCTCTCCATCTCCGCGCGTGATCGCGGCGGCGACGGCGGCTTCGACGGCGATACGGGGGTTCGGCGCCGTGGCGGCGACGCGCTCGTGCACGAGCGCGCGCGCTTCGGGGACGTCGGCCGCGTCGGCTTCGAGCGCCCAGACCGCGGGCGTCGGACCCGGGAGCTCGTCACTCGCTCGCTCGAAGGCGCCGCGCGCGGCGCCGAGGTCCGAGGCCGCCCGCGCGAGCCGCCCGGCCATCGTCCATGCGTGGTACGCCGCGTCGCCGCGGAGGTCGGCGGCGAGCAGCTCCCAGAGCTCGCTGGCCCGCCGCGGGTCGGCGAGACCAACGTTCCTGGCCAAGGCGGCGAGCGTCACGGGGTGAGGGTGCGCCTCCACCGCCGCCTCGAGCGGTCCGCGCGCGGGCTCGGTGCCCTCGCCGAGCAAGGCCGCGAGCGCGAGCATCGGGCCCGCGCGGCGCTCGGGGGTGCGACGCTCCGCCGCGCGACGGAGCGCGTCGGCGACGGCGTCGTCGTCGCCAGCCTCGGCCGCGGCGTCGAGTATGACGAGATCCGCCGTCAGCGGGGCCTCGCCGCGATCTCGCGCCGTCGCCAAGAGCTCGCGCTCGCGCGCGAGATCCTTCGCGTGCGCGACCTGGGCGACCGCGGAGAGCGTGCTCAAGTCGTCCGGGGTCGCGACCGATTGCGCGAGCCGGGCCGGGTCCCCGGCGCGCCGCGCCAAGACTTCGCGGACGACGCGCACCGTGTCGAGCCCCTCGTCCGCGAGCGCGGCGTCGCGGAGCGCGACGTCGGCCCCTTCGAGGTCCCCTCGGGCAGCGCGCGCCTCCGCGAGGTCGACGAGCGCGAGGGCCCGCTCGGTCCCGCCCGACGCCGCGGCGAGGGCCTCCAGCGCGGCGATGAGCGCCTCGGCGTCGCCGGCCAACCTCGCAGCGCGCGCGCGTGTGCGCAGGCTCGCGGCGCGGACGGCGCCGTCCACGAGCGCGAGGGCCGCCGCCGGCTCCTCTCGCACCAGATGGGTCGCCGCCGCGCGGCGGAACGCCTCGGCGAGCGGAGGGGAGTCGAGCAGGCTCGCGAGGCTCGCGAGCGCTTCGGCGCGCGGTCGGCCCGTCCGAAGGCGCGCGAGGCCGAGCCACGGCGCGACCGCGCTCGGGTGCTCGGCCGCGGCGAGCGCGTAGAGCTTCTCGGCGCGGGGGCGTTGCGCACCTCGCTCCGCCGTCCGCGCGAGCGAGGTCCAGATCGTCGCCCGCACGTTCGGATCGGCCCAGCGCTCCGCGAGCTTCTGCCACGCGACGAAGGCCTCGAGCGCGCGCCCTTGGACCACGCACGCCTCGACCAGCAGGAGCCCCGCGGCCACGCTGGGCGCGGCGTCGTAGGCCGTTCGGGCCGAGCGCTCCGCCGCCGCAGGGTCGCCGAGGTGCGTGATCTGGAGCTCTGCGAGCAGGAGCGCGGCCGCTGCGCGATCGCTCTCCGAGAGCGGCAGCGCGACCTCGAGCTCGAGCAGCTCTGCCGCTCGGCCGTAGTCTTCGCGGTGCAGCGCGTCTCGACGGAGCGCGCGGAGCGCGACCACGTCTCGCGGGTCGGCGTCGAGCGCCTGCGTGTACGCAGATTGGGCGTCCTCGGTCGCGCCGACGCGCTCGAAGAGCTCGGCGGCGGCGCTGGCGAGGCGCGCGCGCGAGACGCCTTCGCGGCGATCGGCGAGCTCGAGCAGCAGCGCGGCGCGGCGTCGAGCGGTCTCGGCGTCTCGGCCCACGTACGGGAACCGCTCGTCGCGTGGCTTGCGGTGGCGGACCGTGCGGCTCGCGGCCGCAGCGCCGCGATCCTGCGTCGTCGCGGGAGCCACGGGGCCGCGGTGTGAGGGCGCGTCGTCGTCGGGGCCGAGCGAGAGATCCGGCTCGTCGTCGTCGGGCCCGAGCGAGAGATCCGGCTCGTCGTCGGGGCCGAGCGAGAGATCCGGTTCGTCGTCGTCGGGGCCGAGCGAGAGATCCGGCTCGTCGTCGTCTTGATCTTCGTCGGAGCCGAGGGACAGACCGGGCTCGTCATCGTCGTCCGCGCCGAGCGAGAGAGCGGGCTCGTCGTCGTTGGGGCCGAGCGACAGACCGGGGTCGTCGTCGTCGTCGGGGCCGAGCGAGAGATCGGGCTCGTCGTCGTTGGGCCCTAGCGAGCGAGCGGGCTCTTCGCGGTCGGCCTCCGGTGAGTGTTCAGACTCGTCCTTCGCGGGGAGGTTAGGCTCGTCGCGCGAGAGGTCGGCCGCGGGCGCGGTCAGCGCTGGGGCGCGCGGTTCGTCGACCCGCGCGCCCGAATCCACCGAGAAGACGAGATCGTCGTCAGGCTCGATCGACGCCGTCGTTGGCGCGAGGTCGTCCAGCTCGAGGTCCGCGAAGGGGCGCGCGAGGTCTTCCGCGGCGCGGGGGATGGGTGTCTCGCGTTCGTGCGCCCCGTCAGCGCTCGCGGGCTGGGATCCTGCCGCGTGGTCGGCCCCCCCCTGGCCGGGCGCCGCGGAGGACTCCGCGCGAGGGGTCTCCGCGCGAGGGGCGACGGGTCCCTTGGCAAAGAGCGCCGGGGGAGCGGGGGGCTTCCAGCCCGCCGCCGGCCGAGGGACGGGGGGCATCCGCGGCGTCGCGGGCATCGGGCGAGGAGGCGCCTTCGCGTCGTCCTCCTCGGCTCGCTTCGCAGGCGCTGGCGCTGGCGCGCTGGGCGGCTTCGAGCGAGGGGCGTGCTCGGGGAGGACGAGCGCCTCGTCGTCCTCGTCGTCGACCGAACGCTCGGCGCTGAACGGGTCGTGGACCTCGTCGGCGAGGTCCGGTCCTGCGAGCTCCGGTCCTGCGAGCTCCGGCGCCGCGGGTGCTGCGGGGGCTGCGAGGTCCGTGAGCTGGCCCGTGAGCGCCAGCGCGCTCGGCGTGCCGGCTGCGGGGGTCGGGGCGGGCAGGGCCGGCTCTCCGCCGTTTCGCGTCTCGAGGTCGTCGAAGAGGTCGTCCAGATCGAGGTCGATCCCTCGGGGGGGCGACGGCGAGCTCGTCGACGGCGGCGGCTCCGCGGGGCGGGGCCCAGCGTTCGCGTCACGGGCATCGCGGGCTGCGGCGACGGCCTGGAGCGACGCGATGAGCTCCTGTGGGATGGCGGCGATGCGCGTGGAGTCGGCTTCGTCGTCGTCGTCGTCGAAGGACGCGAAACTCGTCGGATCGGGCGCCGTGGGAGCCGGTTTCACGGGCGCTGCCGGTGCGGGCGCTGGGCGCGCCGGCGCCGCGGGGCGGGCGGCTTGGCGACTGCTGGGCGCGCGCTCGAGGAGCTCGGGGTCAGGCCTGTAGAGCGGCCGGCCCGCGGCGCGAGGTGGCGCCGGCGCGGCCGCCGGTCTCGGCGGCGACGCTGGCTTGGGCGCCGCCTCCTGAGGCATCGGCGCAGCCTCCGCTTGCGCGTGGTCCTCGAAGTCCTGCTCCCACGCGTCCAGCGCGGACTCGAGGTCGAAGTCGAGATCGTCGTCGTCCGGACTCACGCGCCCAACCCTCGGCGAAGCTCGAGCATCGCCGGCGAGATCCAGTAGTGGAGGAGGTCGTGCGCGTCACCGGACGCGCGGACCGAGTAGAGCCGCGGCGGCTCGTCGAGGAGCGCCTCGAGCACGACGCCCAGATCCCCCGCGACGAGGAGACCTGCGCGCATCGCGCTCCGCCGCGCGTCGCGGCAGAAGGCGACGAGCCCGACGCCTCCCTCGGGGAGGGTCGGCGCGAGCGCGGCGATGGCTTTGCGGGTCTTGCGCGGCAACGTCCGGGCGAGCCGCTGCGCGAGCTCCGTCACCGCGCTCTTTCCGCGCCCGGCGAGGAGCGGCGTGTCCGACGCGGCGCACGCGGCGAGCAGCAGCACCGCCCCGTCTTCGGGCGTGCGCCGGACCAGCGGCGTTACCCCACGCGCGGCGGCGTAGGCCTGCTGGCCGGCGATGAAGCGATGGAGGGTGCCGAGGGGCGGGCTCAGCTCGGCGCCCGCGACCCACGTCGCGCCCCGCCGGCCGGGCAGGGCGACCAGACGGCGCGGGTCGTTACCCCCGACATAGAGCTCCTCGAGCTCGAGCGCGAAGAGGCGGGCGACGGTCGCGAGCTCGTCGCGCACGGGGTGCGGGCGCTTGGGCGAGACCTGGTCGGCGCGGCCCACACCGAGCGACGCAAAGTCGAGCCCGACAGCCTCCAGCAGATCTTCGTGGACCAGGCGCGCGAGCTCGAGCTCGGCGCCGCCGTCGGCGGGCGCGCGCAGGAGCGAGAGCTGCCCCTCGCTCAGCGCGCCGAGGGTCGGCCGCGCGAAGACGGACGTGATCTCCTCGCTCGCGCGGGCTTCGTCGTCGTCTGCGAGCGCGAGCACTTGGAGGGCGTGCAGGGTCGCCTGCTCCATGAGCGGGTCCTCGCCCCAGCGCGCCGCCGCGCGGAGCCGGCGGAGGTGCTCGGCGTCGACGCCCTCGGCCGCCATCTGCGCGCGCACGGAGGCCTCGAAGCGCTTCGCGTGATCGCGACGCGTCGCGGCGGGGAGGAGCCGCGCGACGGCCTCGCCGGACACCAAATCCGTCGCGACGAGGGCCAGGGCTCGCTGCCAGATTTCGAGGGCTTCGGGGAGGTCGCCGACGTGCTCCTCGAGCACGCGCGCCGCCTGCCGCGTCCGCGCGAGGCGATCGGGCGTCGGCGCGCCCTCCGCCGCCGCCAAGAGGGCGGCGGCTGCAGCACGGGGGGCGCCGGCGAGCATGGCGAGCTCGGCCCGGCGCTCGTGGAGGGCCGCGTCCGCGAGGCCGATCGCCACCACGGCGTCGAGCTCGAGCAGCGCGCTCGCTGGGTCGGCGAGCCGGTGCTGCAGGAGGTCCGCGGCGCCGAGGTGCGCGATCCGCTTCTGCTTCGTGGGCACGTCGCTGCGCGCCAGGCGGCGGAGGGCATCCGCGGCCTCGGGCCACTGCTCGCGTTGGACGCGGATCTCCACGGCGAGGGCGATGGCCCCGACGTGCCCCTCGTCGAGGAGCAGGAGATCGTCGATGGCGACGAGCGCCTCGTCGAGCTGCCCGAGCGAGCGGTGGAGGCGGGACTGCTCGTAGATGAGGCGCTCGAGCTGCTCGCTGTCGTCGATCGCGTCGATGCGGCTGCGCACGAGCCCGAGCAGCCCGGCGGTGTCGCCGCGATCCGCGAGGAGGTCGTGCAGGCGGTGGTAGGCGAGGGCGCGGGACCGGTCGGCCTCCGTGACCTCGACGAGGCGGCGCTCGGCCTCGTCGGGGCGGCCGAGGTGGTCCATCCAGACCGCGGCGGACTCTTCGAGGAGCGCGTGGCGCGGCTCACCGTCGAGGGCGTCGGCGAGCACATCGCACGCGCGCGCGACGTCGGCCCACGCCCCTACGTCGCGCGCGGCCACCCGGAGGGCCTCCCACGACGCGAGATCGTCCGGTTCGTCGGCGAGGACCTCGCGCAGCGTCTCGAGCGCCTCGGGGCCGCGAGACGCCGCCGCGAGCGCTCGCCCGGCTGCTGCGCGGAGCGTCGACGAGGTGGCGGCCGCGGCGTGCTCCAAGCGACCGAGCAAGGCCTCGGCCCGGGCGTCCGGGTCGTCGCCCCCCGCGAGCGTCTCGTCGGTCGCGATGGCGACCTCGGCGCGCAGCGTCGCCGCGTGCGCGTCGTCGGCGGCGTCGATGACGCTCAGCTCCTGCGCGAGGAGGAAGGCGTCGTCCGAGGCGGCGGCGCCTTCGGTGAGCTTCGCGCGCAGGCCGTGGAGCGTGAGGGCGCTCGCCGCGCCAGCGTCGCGCGTCAGCTCGGCCAGCCGCAGGAAGAGGTCCGCGCGGTCCGCGAAGCGCGCATCCGCGGTGGTCGTCAGGAGCTGATGGAGGAGCCCCCACACGCTCTCCGGCGTCGCTGCCTCGTCCTCTTCGTCCTCGGGGCCCTCGCCGTCCTCGCGAGCGCGGTCCGCGCTGGTCAGCGCGCGCGCGAGCTCCTCGGCGCGCGCCGGGTCGAGGTCGCTCGTCGCGGCCGTCCCCCCGAGCTCCTCGCTGAGCCGGGCGACGTCGCCTCCGCGCGCCTCCACCAGCAAGCGCTCGAGGCCCACGACACGAGCCGAGGGGTCGACCCGATCCTCGGGGAGCGTCGCGAGCGCGACCGCGGCCTCGAGCGCCAGCGGCCCCTCGAGGCAGGCGCGCAGCGGGCCCTCGGCCAGCTCGATCTTGCCGAGGCGCTCGTACTGCTCGCCGAGCTCGAGGGTGGCGCGCCCAGGCGCGGTCGAGAGCTCGCGCTCGGAGAGCCCCTCCCGCGCGCGGAGGAGGAGCGCGTCGTCATGGGTGGAGAAGGCGAGGCGCTCGAGGGCCCAGAGCGGCGAGGTCGCGTCGGGCTGGCGGTCGGCGGCCTCCTCGTAGGTGTCGGCGGCGAGGCGCGCGTCCCCTGCTGCTTCAGCTGCGGCGCCAGCCAGCAAGAGCTCCACGAGGGCCGCGCGCGTCCCGCCGTGCGCCTCGGCGGCCTCTCGCAGCAGCGCGACGACGGCCTCGGCGTCACCGCGTGCGCGGTAGATCACCTCGAGCATCGCGACGGCGTAGCGGTGTCCTGGGACGCGCTCGAGGGCCTCCCGGAGCGACGCGGTCGCCGCCTCGTCGTCACCCGCGCGCGCGAACGCGCGGCCGGCCGCGGCGAGGTGGGCCGCCGCGAGCTCGTCCTCGTCCGCCTGCGCGGCGAGCGCGCGGTGGGCCTTCGCGAGGAGCGCCATGCGCCCGCCGCGCGCGCTGCGCGTGCGGGCGTCGTCGGGCGCCCAGAGCGCGGCCTCCGCGAGCCCGAGCGCGTGCTCGACCGTGGCGTCGAGGCGGGGCTGCGTGGTCGGTTCCTGCTCGGCCGCGCGCGCCAGGAGCTTCACGCGCTCGCGCAAGAGCGCCGAGCGCTCCTCGGGCGCGAGCTCGCTCGCGAGGAGGGTCGAGATGGCGTCGGCCGCGACGTCTGCGTCGCCGACCGAGAGCGCGACCTCGAGCTGGTCGAGGAGGATCGGCCCCGGGCTCGCGGCGCGCTCCGCGGCTTGGGCGAAGAACGCCATCGCGCGGGAGGGATCACCGAGCGCCTCGGCGGCGAGGGTGCCCGCCCGCCAGAGCGCGCTCGCGCGCTCATCGTCCGAACCCTCGCGGCTCGCGAGCGCCTCGACCCATTCGTCGAAGCGCGCGTCCGCCGCGAGCCAGGCGTCGAGCGTGCATCGCAGCACGATCGAGTCGGGGGCGAGGGCGAGCGCCTCGCGCAGGTGGGTCTCCGCGTCGGCCGCACCCATCGCGCGTGCTGCGAGCGCGGCCTGGTAGCGGAGGCCGGCGGCGAGCTCGGGGGTCGTCCCGTCCGCGGCCAGCGCTTGCGCGACCGCGTCGCCGACGCGGGCAGGCTCGACCGCGCCGAGCGCCTCGACGAGCATCGCGCGCGCGACGAGATCGCTCGGGCGGAGCTGCGCCGCGCGCTCGAGCCGCTCGGCGGCGCCCGCGCGATCGCCCAGCCGGTGGAGGGCGACGCTGGCTGCCTCGAGCCACGCGGCGACCGCGCGACCCGCCGCGCGCGTCGCGTCCGCGAAGCGCTCGATGGAGAACGCACCCGAGCCTTCGTCTCGTTGGCCGCTCGCGGCCTCTGCGGCGAGGCCCGCGATCCCGTCGAGGGCGCGCAGCAGCGCGTCGGGTCGGTTCTCTCGGCGTGCCAGGTGCTCGAGGGCCTCGAAGCATCGATAGCGTGCGGCGCCGGTCTCGAGCGCGAGCGACGAGGTCTCGAACGCGCGGTCGACCTCGCCGACGTGTGCCCGCTCTTCGGCGAGGTCGAGCAAGAGGAGGGTCCGCCAGATGGGCTCCTCGGCCGCGCGGACCTGCGCCTCGAGCGCGCGCACGACCAGGGCGCCGTCGCCGCGCATCCGCGCCGCGCGCTCGACCGCCAGACCGACCGTCGCGAGCGATTCGGCGCGCGGGCTCGGATCGGCCTCGAGCTCGTCGAGGGCGTGCGAGAGGTGCTCGAGCGCCTCCGCGGGCTGATCGAGCCGGTCCTCGCAGAGCCAGGCCATGTCGAGCCGCGCGGACGCACGATCGGATGGGGTGTCGACGCTCTTGAGCGCGGCGTCGTAGAGGCGCTGGAGGTTCTTGAACGACCGCCGCCGCTCGAAGACTCGGATGAGGTCGAAGAGGGGGGACTGGAACTTCGGCGCGAGGTTGTAAGCCTGCAGCCAGGCCTTCACCGCGCCCGCGGGGTCGTCGCTTCGCTCGGCCAGCGCGCCGAGCCGCCAGTGGAGGAAGGCTTGCTGCTCTCGGTCCTCGATCCTCGCGAGCGTGTCTCGGACGAAGCCCTCGTCGCTCGGGCTCGGGGGCCGGCTCTTGCCCAACGTCGGGCCCGTCGTGCCTGGGGTGGACGCACCTGCCGATGCCGCCGGGGGAATGGAGGGGGGTTGAGCCATGAGGGGACGTCGACCGCGCGCGCACGCCCGGCGCCCGCAAGCTAGCAGACGCGGCCCCGCGTTTGAACCACGATTCCCGTAGGTTCGGGTGATCGTGGTCGCCCGCGCGTGGAGCGCGGGCAGGACGGTAGGCGGGGCGGCAGGCGGCCGGGGCACCCTGCCGGGAGGCGAACGCTCCGTTCAGCCGGAGGGGTGGCCCGGGCTGCGCGACGATCTCGAAACGGTTCCGGTGACTTCGGCGGATTCTTCCCGAGGTGGAACGGGGGAGGCGACCAGGTCAGGCCAAGGGGCCGATGACCTCGCTGACCGCCCCAGCGAGCGTTCCGTCCGCGAGCAGCGCCTCGGCGCGCGCCATGTCCACGTGGAGGACGCGGTCGGCCTCGAGCGTCGGGATCACCGCCCGGACGGCGGCGTGGGCGGCGGCGACCCCACGCGCGGGTCGCAGCGGGGCGCGGAGATCGATGCCCTGCGCGGAGACCAGCGCCTCGATCGCGAGCACGGTGCGGACGTGGCCGACCACCTCGGCGAGCTTTCGCGCGCCGATGCTCCCCATCGAGACGTGGTCCTCCTTGCCGGCGGACGAGGGGATGGAGTCCACGCTCGAGGGGTGGCAGAGGACCTTGTTCTCGCTGACGAGCGCGGCGGCAGTGACCTGCGCCATCATGAAGCCGGAGTCGAGCCCGGTGCGGGGCCCGAGGAAGGGCGGCAGACCGCTCGAGAGCGCGGGGTTGACGAGCTGCTCGATGCGGCGCTCGGCGATGTTCGCGAGCTCGGCGGTGGCCATCGTCGCGGCGTCGAGCGCGAGCGCGAGCGGCTGGCCGTGGAAGTTCCCGCCGCTGATCACGTCCGCGTCCCCGGAGGGGCCGACGAAGATGAGCGGGTTGTCGGTGGCGGCGACCAGCTCGCGCTCGAGCACCTGGCGGGCGAAGGCGAGCACGTCGCGGGAGGCCCCGTGGACCTGGGGCATGCACCGCAGCGAGTAGGGATCCTGGACCTTCTTGCAGTCGCGGTGCGACGCCATGATCTCGCTCTCGGTCAGCAGCGCGCGCAGGTTCGCGGCGGTCGCTGCCTGACCGGGGTGTGGGCGCGCGGCTTCGATGCGCGGGTCGAAGGGGCGGCCGCTGCCTTGCAGCGCCTCGAGGCTCATCGCGCCCGTGATGTCGGCGAGCGTGCATAGGCGCTCGGCTTCGAGCAGCGCGAGGCCGCCCACGGCGAGCATCATCTGCGTCCCGTTGATGAGCGCGAGGCCCTCCTTCGCCTCGAGGGAGAGGGGCTCGAGGCCGACGGCGGCTAGGGCCTCGGCCCCGGGGAGCCGCCGGACCTCGCCCGCGATCTCGACGTCGGCCTCGCCCTCACCGACGAGCACGAGCGCGAGGTGGGCGAGCGGGGCGAGGTCGCCGGAGGCGCCGACGGATCCCTTCGCGGGGATGCGCGGGCGGACGTCGTGATCGAGGAGGTCGACGAGGCGCTCGACGAGGAGCGGGCGGACGCCGCTGTGGCCGAGGGCGAGGACCTGCGCGCGCAGCGCGATCATCGCCCGGACGGCCGGCCACGGGAGGTCGGGGCCGACGCCGCAGGCGTGGCTGCGCAGGAGGTTGTGCTGGAGCGCGCGGATGTCGGCCGCGGTGATCCGCGTCTCGGCGAGCGCGCCGAAGCCTGTGTTGACGCCGTAGACGTTCGGCGCCGTGTCGCCTGCGTCGGCCAGCCCGCGCACGAAGTCGTTGGCGGCGCGCACGCGCGCGCGGGTCTCCTCGGGGAAGGTGAGGCGGGCGCGCCGGTGCGCGAGGTCGCCGAGGTCGTCGAGGGTCCAGGAGGTGCCGAGGGGGAGGGCGCGCATGGGGGGATCTTTGGGGGGGGGGGCGGGGGTGGGTCCATGGTCCGCGTCCGGGTCCGCGTCCGGGTCCGCGTCCGGGTCCGCGTCC
>JAHBWH010000024.1 GCA_019637115.1 Myxococcales bacterium
CTGCGAGGAGCTCGCGAGCCGCGCCTTCGGCGTCCCCGTGCCGCGGCGGCTGGCCCGGCTCTGGCTCTGGGCGCCCAGCTCGTCGGGGGCCCGCTTCCGCGCTCACCTCGGCGCGCTCCGCGTGTGGGTCGGGCTCCGTGAGCGCTTCGACGCGGACTGGTACCGCAACCCCCGCGCCGCCGAAGCGCTCCGCGCGGCCGCCGAGCCCGGCGGCCGCGCGTCGGTCGAGGGCTGGGCCGACGAGCTGGGCGCCGGGACGGACGAAGCCCTCGCACGCGCGGCAGAGCTCCTCCGGTTCTGATCTCATCTCGAACTCTCGGACACGGTCTCGGACACGGTCTCAGACGACTGTCTCAGACGACTGTCTCGGACGACGGTCTCGGACGGTCTCGGACGACGGTCTCGGACGACGGTCTCGGACGACGGTCTCGGACGACGGTCTCGGACACGGTCTCGGACACGGTCTCGGACACGGTCTCGGACACGGTCTCGGACACGGTCTCGGACACGGTCTCGGACGACGGTCTCGGACGACCGTCGCGAGGGGGCTTCTGTTTTCGCCGGGCACGTTCCGCTCGGAGCGGAAAGCCGCGCCCCTTCGGATGCACCACGCTTGGGGGATCCGCAGGGATCTTGTTAGGCTTCCGCCGTGCGCACGCTTACTTTGCTCGCCCTGGGGGTGGTGGGCTCGATCTCGGTCGCCGCGCAACCCCCTCCGCCCGATGACCTCGGCCAAGAGCCGGCCGCTGCGGCGTCGGAGCCGACGGATGCGCGCGACGAGCGCGCGCGCTCGCTCTTCATCGCGGGCGCCGCCGCCTACGAGGACGGCCGCTTCGAGGTCGCCCTCGCGAACTTCCAGGCCGCCTACGAGCTCAGCGAACGGCCCGGCCTGCTCTACAACGTCGCGCTCTCCCACGATCGGCTGCGGCACGACGACGAGGCCCTCGCGGCATACCGGGCCTACCTCGAGGCCTTGCCCGACAACCCCCACCGCGCGCAGGTCGAGCCCCGCATCGAGGCGCTCGAGCGGGCGATCAGCGAGCGCGAAGCGCGCGAACGCGCCCTCGAGGAGCAGCTCCGCGAGGCCCAGAGCCGCCCCGCCGTGGTCGTCGAGGCGCCGTCGAGGTCTCGGTGGTGGATCGCCGCCGTCGTCGGCGCGGTCGTCGCCGTAGGGCTCGGAGTCGGCCTTGCCGTGGGCCTCTCGGGGCGCGGTGGGCCGGAGCTCGAGCAGAGCGACTTCGGCGGCGTGACCTTCACGCTCGGAGGCGCGCGATGAGCGCGGAACAGGCGCTCGGCCGCTTCCGCAAGCGGCCCGGCGGAATGGCGCGCAAAGAGCGGAGCGAACACGACCGCTCTCACCACGGCCGGTTGCCGCTGCGTCTCGCCCTCCTCGCCCTCGCGACGCTCGGCGCCTGCGGTGGCGGGGACGTCACGCAGATCCTCGTCGAGATCGACGCCGCCGAGGACGTGCGCGCGATGGCCTCGTTCGTCCGCGTGCGCGTCGAGGTCGCCGACCAGGGCGGCGCGTTCACGCGCGCCGCCGAGCGTGGAGATCTGACGATCGACGTCAGCACGGAGCGCTGGCCTCGGCGCCACGTGATCGCGCCGCTCGATGGCGACGCGACGCGCCGCTACCGCGTCACCGCCATCGCCCTCGACGACGCCTTCCGGACTCTCTCGGAGTCCCGCAAGCAGAGCGGCTACGTCGCAGGGGAGACGCGTGTGCTCCACCTCTTCTTGCCGGGTGGCGCGTGCCTCGGCGTGACCTGCCCAGAGGACCGCACCTGCGACGCAGGGCTCTGCCGCGAGATCCCCGACGTCCCGCCGCAGCTCCTGCCTCGCCCCGGCGAGGGCGAGATGGACGGCGGCCCCATGGACGCGGGCATGGACGCCGGCGAGTGCGACACCAGCGGGCTCACGTGTGAGCCAGAGGGCCTCTGCGAGACGGCCACACCGACCTGCGTAGACGGAGAGGCGCGCTGCTTGCGCGAGCTCCGCGCGGCGGGCGACGTCTGCCGCCCCTCGGCGCACCCGCAATGCGATCCCGCCGAGGTCTGCGATGGCGCGTCGTCGAGCTGCCCGCCAGATGTGCTCGCCGACACTGGGGTCGAGTGCGACGAGGGTTATTGTGTCGAGGGCGCGTGCGGCGCCTGCGAGCCGGGCGCGGCCTGCACGACGGCGAACCCGTGCGAGGTGGGCGCCATCGAGTGCGACCCCGAGACGGGCGCTCCGACGTGCGTCGCCGTGCGGGCGGCGGACGCCGGGACGATCTGTCGGCCCGCGCGCGGGCCGTGCGACGCCGAGGAGGTCTGCGAGGGCATGGTCTGCCCGCCCGACGCGAAGGTCGCCGCGGGGATGGTCTGCCGTGGGGCGGCCGGGAGCTGCGACGTCGCGGAGGTCTGCGACGGAACCCGAGACGAGTGCCCCAGCGACGCGTTCGTCGTATCCGGGACCGAGTGTCGGACGTCGCAAGGGGGGTGCGACCCCGCGGAGACCTGCACGGGCACCTCGGCGAGCTGCCCCGCCGACGTGGTCCACCCCGACGGCTTCGTCTGCCGGCCCGCCGCGAGCGATTGCGACCTGGCAGAGGTCTGCGATGGGAGCCGTCGATCCTGCCCGGACGACGCCTTCCGCCCCTTCGGCACCCCCTGCGGCTCGTCGCAGGTCTGCGACGGCGCTGGGATGTGCGTGTCGTCCAGCTGCGGCGCGGCTTGCGATACCGGCCGCGCATGTGAGGTCGGCGTCGTGGACTGCTCGGGCGGTTCACCCACCTGCGTCGCGAGCGGGCTCCGCCCCGCTGGGCACGTCTGCCGCCCCAGCGCGGGCAGCTGTGACGTCGCCGAGGTCTGCAACGGTAGCGCGCCGACCTGCCCCGCCGACGCCTACCAGCCCTCGACGACGATCTGTCGCGAGGCCGCGGGCACGTGCGACGTGCCCGAGAGCTGCACCGGGACGAGCCCGAGCTGCCCGAGCGACGCCTTCCGCCCGAGCACGCACGTCTGCCGAGCAGCGATGGGGGACTGCGACCGGGCGGAGACCTGCAGTGGCTCGTCGGCTGCGTGTCCGCCCGACACGTTCTTCGGCTCGTCGCGCGTCTGCCGCCCCGCCAGCGGGCTCTGCGATCAACCCGAGGCCTGCTCGGGGACGAGCGCAACCTGCCCCCCTGACCTGATGCGCCCCGCGGGCTTCGTCTGCCGCCCGGGCGCGCACCCGACGTGCGACTTCGACGAGACCTGCAACGGCACGAGCGCCCGGTGTCCGGACGATGAGCACATCGAGGCGGGGGAGGCCTGTCGGCTCCGGCCCCTGGGCTACGACGGCATCTGCGGCGAGCCGCTGGAGTCGGCGACGCCGCACCGATGCATGGACCTCGTCCTCAGCGAGCTGCAGATCGCGCCCGAGGGGTTCATCGAGATCTACAACCGGTTCTGCCTCGCCGTACCGCTCCACCGCTGTGGGCTCGTCCTCCGGTCGGCGGGCGTGATGGGGGACACGACCCACCGCTTCGAGTTCCCGGCTGGCGCGATGATCCCCGGCGGCGGCTTCTACCTCGTCCACCTCGGGCTCGCGCTCGGGCCGGACGTCACGTGGCCCATCGGGGCCTCGCTCACGGGGACCTCGGGCGTCTCGGTCGAGCTCGTCTGCTTGCGGCAGCGGCTCGACCTCGTCGGGGTCGGCAACCGCGCCCCGGACTTCGAGGGCGAGCCCGTCGCGTTCTGCGTCGGGGGTTCGGTCGAACGAAAGGCCGTGGCGGCGAGCACCGCGGCGACGTTGGCCTCGGGGGGCGCGCACGAGACCTGGGGCAACCCGCACGACACCGACGACAACGCGGCGGACTTCGTCTGCCAGACCGCCCCCTTCGCGCAGAGCTCCCACTCCCCGCCAGAGCCGATCGGCTGCGAATAGTCGCCACCATCGAGGCGCCCACGCACCGGGCGACCAGCGAAGCGAGCCGATCGACTCGAGCGCAACCGGCATCGGCAACGCACCCCGCGCCGAACGCCGCGACGAGGCGAGCGCTCGCGGAGGCTCGCCTCGGACTCTCCGCTCGAGAGCGAGATCGCTGCTCGTCCTCCGAGAACGCGCACAAGATCCGAACAGCGTCGCGCCAGCACGTCACAGCGGCGCAGTGAGCGGCGCTCACCCCGATCCGCGAACGAGCGGACATCATTCACGATCCGTCACCCGCCGACCGGCACGCGAGTTGCTCAGCCCTCGCTCGTGACCGCCCGCGCCCTGCTCTTCCTCCTCTTCGTCTGTGGCTGCCCCACGGCCGAGGACGCCGACGCCACGCCGCTGCCGCTCGTCGCGGCCACGGACGGCGTCCTCGTCGACCTCGCCGACGACGTCCGCGCGATCCAGGCGCGTGTGCTGCCGGTCCCCGCGAACGCCGACCCCGATCGCGTCCTCGCGATTCGGGTCGACGGCTACCCGGAGCTCGACGGCGCCGAGGCGCTCGACGCCCGCTTCGTCGCAGGCGGCGTGGTGGTGCTCGGCGCCGACCACGTCCTCCGCTTCTACACGCAGCCAGGCGCGGCCCCCGTCGCCCTCGACGACCAGGTCGAGCCGCCGCTCGCCGTCGGCGGCGTCCACGTCGCCTACGCGCGCGGCGAGATGCCCTTCTTCGAGATCGCGCGCGTCGACGTGACGACGGGCGGCATCGAGGCGCTCACGAGCGGCCTCGCGCCGTGCTGGTCACCCGCGCTCACGCCCGACGGCGCGCGCGCCGCGTTCGCCTGCAGCCACGAAGGCGAGACGCGCCTCTTCCTCCACGAGGGGCAGCCACAGCTCATGCCGAGGGCGCGCTTCCCCACCGGGCCGAGCGCGCCGCGCTTCGACGGCGAGCGCCTCGCCTTCACCGACGAAGAAGGCGCCGCCGTCGTCGAGCTGAGGACGGGCGCGTTGCTCGCGACCGATCGCGAGGCGGGCGCCGTGCTCGACCTCGGCGGCCGCTTCGTCGTCACCGGCGTAGACGGCGCCCTCCGCCCCCTCGAGGTGAGCCGATGACCCGGGTGCTCGCGTCGCTCGCCCTCACCTGCGCCCTCGCCTTCGCGCTCATGCTCGTGCTCGGCTCCGTCGCCGACGCGCAGACCCGCCTGCGCCGCCCGTACAACGAGGCCTACCGGCTGAACTACGGCTTCGACAACAACGGCGCGGCCGCCGGCTGCAGCGACTACGACTGCGGCGGCGCTTGCTACAACGGCCACACGGGCGCCGACTTCGGCACGCCGCTCGGCACCGTGCTCGTGGCCGCGCAAGCCGGCACCGTGACCGCGACCCACAACGGCTGCGCGAACTACGGCGGGCTCGGGAACACGTGCGGTGGCCGCTGCGGCAACTACGTCCAGATCCGCCACGCGGACGGCAGCCTGACGATCTACTGCCACATGCAGATCAACTCCATCACGGTGCGGACGGGGCAGGCCGTCAGCTGCGGACAGACGATCGGACGGAGCGCGTCGAGCGGCAACAGCACGGGGCCGCACCTGCACCTCGGCTGGCGCCCGGGCGGCGGCAGCTCCCGCGACCCCTTCCGTGGCCGCTGCGGCGCGAGCACGAGCGCGTGGGTCGAGCAGCGCGGCTATCGTGAGCCGGTCGGCACCTCGTGCAGCGCGTGCACCCCGCAACCCGAGACCTGCAACGGGCGCGACGACGACTGCGACGGCCGCGTCGACGAGAACCTCACGCGGAGCTGCATGACCGCTTGCGGCAGCGGCAGCCAGAGCTGCAGCGCCGGCAGCTGGGGGAGCTGCAGCGCGCCCACGCCGCAGCCCGAGGTCTGCAACGGGCGCGACGACGACTGCGATGGCGAGGTCGACGAGGGCGACGTCTGCGAGGTCCCGCTGCTGAACGCGCAGCCCTCGGCCTACGCCCCGCCGACCACCACCGACGTCGACGGCGACGGTCGCGCCGACGTCTGCGGACGCGGCTTTGGCGGGGTCTGGTGTCATTTCGCGCGCGACGGGGGTTGGAGCGAGAAGACCGAGACGCGGCCAGCCTGGAGCGACCCCAACGGCTGGACCGATCCGACCAACTACGCGACGCTCCGCATGGGCGACCTGAACGGCGACGGCCACGCGGACATCTGCGCACGCGCGAACGCCGGCATCACCTGCCACCTCGGCGCGAGCGACGGGTTCTCTGGCGGCGGCGGCACCTGGCTCGAGCGCCTCTCGAACGACCAGGGCGGTGACCACCCGAACGTCTACACGACCCTCCGCCTCGCCGACGTGAACGGCGACGGTCGCGACGATCTCTGCGCGCGCGAGCCGGACGGTTTCCGCTGCTGGCTCAGCGACGGCGAGCGCTTCGGCGCCCCCTTCGAGGGTCCGCGCTGGGCGAACGACAACGGCTGGGGCGTCGCCCGCTACTACGGGACCATCCGCATGGGCGACGTCGACGGCGACGGACGCGCCGACGTCTGTGCGCGCGCCGCCGCGGGCATCCGCTGCGCGCTGGCCGGCGCGGAGGGCTTCGGCGAGACCTTCGTCGGTCCCGAGTGGTCCGACGCGAGCGGCTGGGGCGCGATGCAGTACTGGTCGACGATCCGCCTCGCGGACGTGAACGGCGACGGCCGCGCGGACCTCTGTGGGCGCGACGCGGAGGGGCTCCGCTGCGCGTTCTCGAGCGGCGCGGGCTTCGCCGAGCCGGTCCTCGTGGCGCCCCTCTCCGACGCCAGCGGCTGGGCCGACCTCTCGAACTACGGGACGCTGCGCGTCGGCGACGTGGACGGCGACGGCGCCGCCGACCTCTGTCTCCGCGCGAACGCGGGCATCCGCTGCTACGCGTGGCGCGACGGGACGTTCGAAGCGCTCGAGGGCCCCTCGTGGTCGGACGAGAACGGGTGGTCGAGCCCGGCGCACTTCCACCAGATCCAGCTCGCCGACGTCACCGGGGACGGGCGCGTCGACCTCTGCGCGCGCGCGAGCGCGGGCTGGCGCTGCCACCCCTCCATGGGCGACGGCTTCGACACGCCCATGACGCTCGACGAGTTCACGAACGCGGGCGGATGGAACGAGCCGCGCTACCACACGACGCTGATGGTCGGCGGCCCGCGCTGCTTGCCCCGCGAGGAGACCTGCAACGGCCGCGACGACGACTGCGACGGCGAGATCGACGAGGGCGCGTGCATGATGTCGCCCCCGACTCAGCCCGAGGACGCGGGCACGCGCGCGGACGGCGGGCTCTTGGGCGACGCGGGCACGGACCGACCGGGGGTCGATCACGGGATGGCGACGGGGGGCTGCGGCTGCCGCGCGGGGGACGGCGGCTCGCGCGGCGCGCTCGTCGCGGCACTGGGCGCCTTGGCCACGCTGCGCCGACGACGCGCGCGCTGAGCGCGCGACGGATCCGGCGCGACCTGCTAGATCGCGGCATGACCGACGGTCGACTCTCGGGCCTGCGCATCGGCATCGTCGGCGCGGGCAACATGGGCACCACGATCCTCGAGGGGCTCCTCGACGCCGCGGCCGCGTCGCCGAGCCAGCTCATGGCCTCGGATCCGCGCGCCTCGCGACGCGACGAGCTCGCGAGCCGAGGGATCGGCGTGAGCGCGTCCAACCTCGAGGTCGCCCGCTTCGCCGAGCTGCTCGTGCTCGCGACCAAGCCCCAGGTCATGGACCGGGTGCTGAAGGAGATCGCGCCCGCCACGGGCCCCGGCACGCTCGTCGTCTCCATCGCCGCGGGCGTCTCCATCGCCGCGATCGAGTCCATGCTGCTCGAGGGCACGCGTGTCGTGCGCACGATGCCCAACACCCCGGCCCTCGTCGGCGCTGGCGCGACCGCGATCGCGCCGGGCACGCACGTCAGCGAGAGCGACCTCGGGCTGGTCGAGGCGCTCTTCTCGGCGGTCGGCATCACCGAGATCCTCGAAGAGGGGCTGCTCGACGCGGTGACCGGGCTCAGCGGCTCGGGCCCCGCGTTCATCTTCGTGATCATCGACGCGCTGGCGGACGGCGGCGTGAAGGTCGGCCTGCACCGCGCGACCGCGCAGCGGCTCGCGGCGCAGACGGTGCTGGGCGCCGCGAAGATGCTGATCGAGACCGGTGAGCACCCTGGCCAGCTCAAAGACATGGTCGCGAGCCCGGGCGGCACGACCATCGCGGGCCTCCACACGCTCGAATCGGGCGGCCTGCGCAAGACGCTGATGGACGCCGTCGAGAACGCCGCGCTGCGCTCGCGCGCCCTCGGCGAGGAGCTCGCGAAGAAGAAGGAGTAGTCGTGTCGCTGAGCAGGCGCCAGAACGCTCGGGCGAATCCTCGAGCCGCCAACGCCCCTTCGCTTCGGTCGCTGTGCGGGATGACCTGGGGACAGCCCCTCATCGGAAGGTTCCGCGGGCGTCGGCCGCGGTCCCTCTGCAACGACGAACAACGAGGCCGAGTCGGAGCTCTTTCCCCCGCTCGCCTACCAGGGACGGCCGAAGGACGCGCCCTGACCCGCGGTCGTGAACGCACTGTCCAACGTCGGCGGGCCGCTGCGTCGCTGGGCGCCCACAGCCTCGTGCCACCACACACGCGAAGCCGCGGAGTCGTGTGGCTCGCGGGGTGCTTGGTCTTCGTGGGCCGGCTCACCGCGGCACAGACTACCCCCGCTGACCCCTGCGCCTCCTGCCCGGCCGGCGCCGACGAGGCGGTCTGCTCGAGTACGGCCACGAGCGAGCCCTCCGAGGGCGGTGGCGCCTACGTCGGCGCAACTTCGACCCTGGCCATCGACGCCCCTTCGCACCCGGTTGCCGACGAGCCGGACGCCGACGAGCCGGACGCCGACGAGCCGGACGCCGACGAGCCGGACGTTGAGACCTCGGATGCCCACGTGGGAGTGACGGGCCCCACGATCGAGCTCGCCGGCTCGATCGGTTTGGTGTTCTCGCCGCGCCCAATCGCGATCGGACTCACGTTCGGCGGACCGCGTGTCACGATCCGAATCAACGATTGGCGCCTCTCGGTGAGCTTCTATCCGACGCTATTGTATAGCCAAGCCCGAGAGGAGCATCGGTTGCGGCCAGGGCTCGGGTTCGGCCCCGAGATCAGTTACAAACGCTTCGTGCTCTTCGCGCCGGTCTATCACGTGGAAGACCGATTCCACCTGCTGGTCGGGCTCGGCGTCCGACTGTAGGGCACGACACCCCTGCGTCGCCACGAACCCAGTCGCGAGAGTTGAAACGCGGCCAAGATGCGGCGCGGGAGGCGCCCCGCCGAAGACCGATGGCCTCGCACGATTGGGCGCGCGGCAATGCCTCGGGCTCAGCGGCGCGCGCCGAAGATCGCGGTCCCCACGCGCACCAGCGTGGCGCCCTCCTCGATGGCGACCTCGAAGTCGTCGCTCATGCCCATCGAGCGCTCGGGCAGCGCGTGGGCGTCCGCGAGCGCGCGGAGCGCGCGGAAATGCGGGCGCGGGTCCTCGTCGACCGGCGGGATCGCCATCAGCCCGCGGAGCACGAGCGATCGCTCGGCCCGCGCGAGCGCGACCAGCTCCGCGACGTCCTCGGGGAGCGCCCCGCCCTTCTGCGGCTCCCTCCCGACGTTGACCTGCAAGAAGATGGGCAGCCGCTGCCCCCGTGACGCCGCGTGCTTGGCCAACTCCCGAACGAGCCGCTCCGAGCCGACGCTCTCCACCAAGCTCAGCGTCGGGACCTGGAGCAGCGCCTTCGCCTTGTTGGTCTGCAGCCCGCCGATGAAGTGAACCTCGGCGCCCTCGAAGGCCGCGGCCTTCCCGCCGAACTCTTGCACGTAGGATTCGCCGAAGAGGCGATGTCCGGCGGCCCTCGCCTCCGCGATGGCCTCGGCGGGCTGGCCCTTCGAGACCGCGACGAGCCGCACCTCCTCGCGCGCGCGGCCGCTCCGCGCGCAGGCCGCGTCGACGCGCGCCTCGATCGCCCGCAGGCGCGACGCGATCGCGCTCACGCGCCCGCTCCTGCGCTCGCGCGACGCACGCTCTCCTCGCCCGCGCGACTCGGGGCCACGCCTCGGCCATGTGACGCTTGGCCGCGCGAGGTTCGGCCGCGACGACGTTCCGCCGCGCGACGCTCGGCCGGGCGACTCCTGGCCACGCGACGTTCCGTGCGACTCATCGTCGTCACGGCCACGCTCCCACCACCCCGTGGGCGCGGAGCATCTCGAGCGTCTCCGCGAGCGGGAGCCCGACCACGTTGCTGTAGCTCCCCTCGAGCCGCGTCACGAACGCGCCCGCGCGCCCTTGGACCGCGTATCCTCCCGCCTTGTCGCGCCCTTCCCCCGTCGCGACGTAGCGGCGCGCTTCGTCCTCGTCGATCGCGCGAAAGACGACGCTCGTCAACACCTCGACGAGCGAGAGCGCCTCGCCCCGGCGCCCGAGCGCGACCGCCGTGCGCACCTCGTGTGTGCGCGCCGCGAGCGCGCGGATCATCGCGACGCCCTCCTCGTCGTCCACCGGCTTCCCGAGGATGCGCCCGCCGAGCACCACCACCGTGTCGGACGCCAGCACGAACGCTTCGCCCGCGGCTCCCGCGAGGGCCGCGGAGAGCTTGGTCTCCGCCATGCGTCGCACGTAGGCGCTCGGCGCCTCGCCCGGGAGCACCGACTCGTCGACGTCGGCGGGCCGCACGTCGAACGAGAGGCCGAGCGTCGTGAGCAGCTCGCGGCGTCGCGGAGAGGCCGACGCGAGCGTGAGCTTCGCGTTCGGCGCGCTCACGCGAGGCGCTCCCGCTCGTCGGCCCAGCGCTGCAGCCGCCGGACGTAGGTCCGGCTCACGTGCTGCGGGTCGAGCCGCAGGCATTTGGCCACCTCGATGAGAAAGCCGCGCACGTAGACCGTCGCCGGCAACGACGCGAAGTCGTCCTCCTCGATCGCGCGCAGGAAGCCCGTGCCGATCTTCGTGGTCGCCGCGATGTCCTTGAGCCGGACGCCGCGGGATTCTCGGACCGCGCGCAGCAGCGCGCCCGTGAAGTCGGTCTCCGGCGTGATGGTTGGCGGCGGCGCGCTCGGCATCGAGATGCGGCCCTCCTCCTCGCTCTCGACGTCGACCGTCGCGACGGGCGGGAAGACGCTGAGCTCGTAGGGGCGGCGGCGCGCGCCGTCGAGCAGCACGTCGTGCGCCTCCTCGAGGCGTGCCCGCAGGCGCGTGCGGCCGCGAGGATCGAAGAGCCCGTAGCAGGCCAGCGACGCGTCGCCGTAGAGGTCCCGCGCGCGCTTGTACGCGCGGCGGATCTCTTCGTCGGTGGCTCCGCGATCGACCTCGAGCAGGTCGTGGTGCGTGTGCGCGGGCACGTCGGGTGGGCTTCGGCGACGGTGCTTGCCGGCGTCGAGCGCGAGCAGCCGGCGCGCGATCTTCTCGATGTTGCGGCTTGCCTTGGTGCCAGGACTCTCGACGAGGAGCGGGCGCCCAACGCGGAGCGCGTGCCAGACGGTGTCGTCGGTGTCGGCGTGGCCCATGTAGTCGAGCGAGAGGCCGAGCCGACGACGGGCCGCGGACTCCATCTGCTCGCCGAGCTCGAGGTCGGCGCGAAGGCGCGTCTGGTTGACGACGAAGGGGAAGCGGAACGTCGCCATGCACTCGGCGACGCGCGAGACGAGCGGGCTGCGCTCGGACTCGAGGCGCCGCAACAGATCGAGCGGCGGGGGGTTGTTGCCGTCGCGTCGCAGCTCGACGACGAGCTGCCGCCGCTCGTCGGGGTCCGCGGCGGCGCGCAGGAGCTGGCGCGCGAACGCGGAGCGGACGAAGCGGTAGGTGCCCTCGATCGCGGTGGGCTCGGGCAGCGTGACGAAGACGCCGACGTCTCCGTCGAGCCAGAGGTCGAGGATCGAGCGGTGCGTGCCCGCGCCGAGGTCGAGCACGACGAAGTCCGCGCCGAGGGCGCGGAGCCGGTTCATGAGCTTGCCCCGGCGAGCGCGGCGACGCTCGCCGCGCGCCGGCTCGTCGATCCCGCAATGGAGCAAGCGGAGCCCGGGCACGGACACGTCGACCGTGTCGCTTCGCGGCGACGCCAGGATCTGCGTCGGCTCTTCGGCGCCGTTCTCCTCCTCCGCGGACGGGCGCAGCGGGATCACCTCGGCCCCCTCGGCGTCGTCCTCCACGCCGCGGAACACGGGCAGCGGGGGCTCGTAGGGCGCGAGGCCGTTGGGGTGGGGGACGCCCAAGAAGCTGTGGAGGTTGGCGCCACCCGCGTCGGCGTCGGCGACGACCGCGCGCCGTCCGAGCGTCGCGATGTAGACGCCGACGTTGGCCGCGAGCAGCGTCTTGCCGACGCCGCCCTTGGCGCCACCGACCACGAAGATGCGCGGGCCCGCGCGGCCCTCGTCGTCATCGGTGGGCTCGCGGAAGAGCTCGATCTCGGGGTGTTGGGAGTCGGACATCGTTCGCACCGTCGCGGGGTCGAGGGGATAGCAGGCGAGCGGAGGCGCCGAAAGACGACCGCGGCGTGGGCGCCGCTCTAGCAGCCCGTTGAAGAACCTCGTTCTTCAACGGAGCCGCGTGTTTTGGGGGAGGCTCCGGTGGGCTTTGTCCACTGGAGGGGGTCTTTTCGAAAGACCCCAGAAAGAAGAGGCCGTCCGTTGAGGGACTCGAAGAGTTCTTCAAGGGGCTGCTACGGCAGCGGTTGCCAGCTCAGCGTGCGGATCGTGGCCTGGTAGCCGTACCAGCCGTTGTCGAAGACGACCTCGTCCGGAGGCGCGGCGCGCAGCGGCGCTCCCGGCGCGAGGCCTCCCGCGAAGCGCACGACGATCGTGCCCTGCGGCCGGCCGTCGAGACGCTCGAAGCGTCGCTCGACCACCCTGCCCTCCGCGTCGGTCTCCTCCTGCACCCGCTCGCCATCGCGGAGGGCCGAGCGTTCGCCGGACGGGAGCCCGAGGAACCAGGTGCGGTGGACGTCGTGGAGGATGTACTCGGGAGGGAACGGCAGTTCGAAGGGCATGTAGCTCTCGAACGAGACCTCGTCGCCGCGCTGGCGCAGCAAGAACGCCCGCCCACCGTGGGGTGCGAGCCCGAGCAGGAGGAGCTCGTCCCCCTGCTTCTGCAGCACCGCGCGGAAGACGTTCTCGCCGCGCGGGTGCGTCATGCGCACCTCTTGCTCGGCTGCGAAGTCCCCCTCGAGCGACGCCGGGTCGGCCAGCACGGTCGGGTAACCGGGGCCCTCCGGATCGGCCGTCGCGCGCCCTCCCCGCGGTCCGCAGGCGGCCGCGAGCATCGAGGCGAGGAGGAGCGAGGCCGCGCGCATGGAGCTCACGCCCGTCGACGCTTGACCTTGCGGGTCTTCTTCGGCCCCTCGGCCTCCGCCTCGGGCTCGGCCTCTTCGATCGGAGGCCAACGCAGCGCCTCGGGCACCGGGTGCTGGCCGCGCCGCATGACCCAGACGAGGAACGCGACGCTGAAGAGGAAGAAGCCGATCGACGAGTAATGACCTGGCGTCAGGCCGAGCCAGCGCGTGTCGGGGTTCGTCACGTCGGTGGCTCGCAAGAAGTCGAGGCCGAAGCGGAAGGGCGTGTAGAGCAGCGGCAACAACGCGATGAAGAGACCCGTCGGGCGGTTCTTCATGTTCCGCATGGACCAGAAGAGCGAGAAGACGGCGATGGACCAGAAGACCTCGTAGAGGCCGAGATCGTGCCGAATGACCCCCTCTTGTCCCTCCCAGTTCTCGACGCCGAGGAAGAAGGTCGTCTGCGCGCCCGGGTGATCGTGCACGACGAAGCAGCCGAGCCGCCCGAAGATCCAGCCGAGGGGGAAGACCCACGCCACGACGTCCGACAGGTGCATCACCGGGAGCTTGCGCCGCCATCGCCAGAAGAAGATGGCGAAGGTCGCGCCGATGAAGCCGCCGAAGGACGACAGGCCGAGCCAACGCTTGAAGAGGAGGCTCGGGTTCTCGAGGATCTCGAGGAGCGTCTCGGTCTCGTAGAAGATCCCGTTCAGGATGTAGCAAGCGACGAAGCCGATCACGATGACATGCGTGATGAAGTCGGCGAGGTAGCCCGGGTGGACGCCCCAGAGCTTCGCCTGACGCTCGGCGACGCGGGTGCCGAGGACGACGCCGGTCGCGACGAGGATCCCGAAGGTCTGGATCGGGACCTCGTGCCACCCCGCCAGGTAGGCCACGAGCCCGCCCACGAGGGCGAAGACCGCCCACGACCGCGCGCCGTCACGCCACGCGGGGCGCGCGACCCAAGCCAACCCCGCGAGCGCGAGGATCCCGCCGACGAGGGCGAGGAGCGGGACGTTCCACTCGCCGAGGCGAAACCAAGGGATGTAGAGCCAGGTGGGCATCGCGCGCGCACCCTACCCAAAACGAGCGACTCCGCCAGGAGGCGCTCCGTTTTGCGAACGGCCGTGCGTCCTCCGCGGGGTATTCGCGAGCGCCTTGGAGCGTCGCGCAGACCCCCCTCCCTGCGCTCGTAGGCTCACGTCCCGGACGACGCCCGCGCCCACGCAGGCACGCTCGGGCGCAGGGCCCGCGCGGTCGTGAAGAACGCTGCCAGCGCGAACGAGAGGCTCATCAGCGCGAGGCCGGGGATCCCTGCCCGCCACTGCACCGCCGCGAGGAAGACGAGGGCGACGCCGACCAGCGGCACCCGCGCCTCAGGCGCGAGCTCGAAGAGGGGCTCGCGGGCAGGCGCCTCGAGCGCTCGGATCAGGTCGTCGACCCGGCCGTCGCGCACCTCGCACACGCGCGCGGCCGCGTCCACGAGCGGGAGCTGACACCGCGGGCAAACGTCGCCGAGCGTGAAGCCATCCCCACAGCCGTCGCAGCGGAGCGGCGCGGGCGGAGGCGGCGCGGGGTCGCGCTCGGGGGGCGCATCCGAGCGCCGAGGGGCGCCGGCGAGCCGGGCGCGCGCTCGCCGGTAGAGGGCTTGCAGCCGCTTGAAGCGCTCCTCCGCCCGCGGGTCGTCGGGGTTCACGTCCGGGTGGTGTCGGCGAGCGAGCTTCCGCCACCGAAGCCGCAGGGTCAGCTCGTCGGTCACGTCGGCGAAGGGATCGCGGGGCATGTGGAGGCTCCGACAAAGGTGACGCCGGAAAGTTCCCGACGGTCGCGCGCGCCCTCCGAGCGCCGCGCGCGCGGGTGGGCTGCTATAGGGTACGGCGTGATTCGCGCGATGCCCCCCTTCGTCGTGTTCGTGGCGTTCGTCGCCGCCTGCCGCTGCGGCGGCGACGAGGGCGCCGGCACGGACGCGGGCGCGGCCACCGGCTGGCGGCTCGAGCTCCTCGACGACCACAGCGGCCACCGCGGCGCGGCCCTGGCGTTCGGGGCTGGCGGGATGGTCGCGGCCGGCGACGACGACGCCGTCGAGGTCTGGGTTGGAGAGCGACTCCTCGGCCGCGTCGACCTACCGGGCTATCGACGGGGAGCGCTCGCGATCCGAGACGACCAGCTCCTCGCGTGGCCGCACCGAGTCCCCATCGCCGACGGCCAAATCGGTGCGCCCCAGCCGCTCGAGGCTCCGATGGGGCGCGCGATCCCGGTCCGCGACGGATGGCTCACGCTCCGCGGGGACGCGACGGCCACCCGCGCGACTCTCGCGTGGCTCGACGCCACGGGCGCGCCCACGGAGACGCTCGGAGAAGTGGCGGCGGACGCCGTGCTCGCGACGCGTGACTCGCTCGTCGCGGTGGGCACCACCGACGTCGAGCTCCGCGGCGGCGGACGCGATCGACGGCTCGGCGGGACCCGCTACGCGCTGCGCGCCCTGGCCTTCGCGAACGACCGGCTCCTCGGCCTCGAAGCGTCCGGGGCGCTCCTCGCGTGGGACCTCGAGACCGGCGAGATGGCGCCGCTGGTCGCGCACATGGGGGACGCACGAGCCCTCGCCGTGGGCGGCGCGAGCGATCGCTTCGTCGCGACGGGCGGGACCGACGGGAGGGTGGCGGTCTGGTTGGTGGCGTCGCTGCCGAGGCGAGCCGGGCAGAGCGTCGAGCCGCTGGCCGAGATCACGTTCCCGGGGATGGTCGAGGCGATCGCCTGGCACCCGTCCAGGGCCGAGCTGGTGGTCGGGCTGCGCGAGCCGCGGCGCGATCGCCTCGTTCGACTCGGGCTGCGGGAGCGGTAGGGGTGGCGTCCGGAATTCCGCTGAGCGCGGCAAGCCCAACCCCCGAAGCGTGGCAGGCCCGCGAGCGCGGCCGGCCCCGGAGCAGGCCCCCGAGCCGGGAACACCCAACCCCCGAAGCGCGGCTGGCCGAGCGCGCGGCAGCGCAGCCCGTCGCGAGGCACTAGCGGCGCCAGGTGGCGCTCCCGGGGGCCGAGCGTTAGGGTCGGAGCGTGCGCTTCGCCGTTCCGCTCACGCTGCTCGCGGTCGCTACGTTCGCGTCGTGTGACGACGACGCGGACGCCTACACTCGGACCGAGCGCCCGCACATCGATCACGGCCCGACACCGAGCGACCCGCTCGCGGCCGAGGTGCACGCCTGGGGCGCCGACGCCTTGCCCCGGATGACCCCCGAGCCGCTCGAGATGAGCGGGACCCTGCGCACGAACGAGGTCCAGGATCACCTCGTCGTGCTCCTCGGCACGCACTGCTACACCTTCCTCGCCGTTGGCGGCGAGGGCGTCCGCGAGCTCGAGCTCCGCCTGGTGGACCCGGCGGGCGTCGTCGCGTTCTACGACAGCGACGCCGGCCGCCGCGCCTCCCTCGGCCTCCGCGAGCAGATCTGCCCCGACGCGCCGGGCGCGTTCCAGCTGCGCGTGCGCGTCTTCGACGGGGCGGGTCCGTACGTCGCGAAGGCCTACGGCTATCAGGCTTATTGAGGCTGTCCGCGTCCGGGGTCCGAATCCGCACCACCTGTGGGCCGGAGCCACGTCCGGGGCGGAGCCGTCTCCGGGCGCCCGACCGTCCACATCCACATCCACGTCCACGTCCACGTACGTCCACGTACGTCCACGTACGTCCACGTCCACGTACGTCCACGTCCACGTCCACGTCCCCGTGCGCGTGCGCGTCCCCGTGCGCGTCCCCGTGCGCGTGCGCGTGCGCGTCCCCGTGCGCGTCCCCGTGCGCGTCCCCGTGCGCGTGCGCGTGCGCGTGCGCAACAGCGGTCTTCAGGGCTTCAGGGCTTCAGGGCTTCAGGGCTTCAGAATAGAAGGTAGAACGTCGTAAGGAATCGAGCTGCGACCACCCACGGCTCAAAGCGGACGCTTTTGGCCCGGCGCTCAATCCGACGGACGCAGAAACGCCCGGGTCTCGATGGGAGAACCGGGCGTTGCCTCGATTGGGTGCGGGGGCAGGATTTGAACCTACGACCTTCGGGTTATGAGCCCGACGAGCTACCAGACTGCTCCACCCCGCGGCGAAGTGGGGGGACTATAGCGGGGCCGTTCGATGCGTCAAGGGCGAAGTGGGATGAAGTGTGATGTGGTGCCCCGAGCGCCCTTCTTGGTGCACAACGCTGGCTCGCGCGCTGATGAGCCGCGATCCTCGAGCCGATGACCGAGCTCCTCGTCCCAGTCGTATCGATCACGCGGACGCGCCGCGGGCGCTACCTCTGGGCGGCGTGGTGGACGACTCCTCCACGCCGCGTCCCCTTCCAGCAGCCCGACGCCTCGGATGGCGGCTCGCGCTCGCCAGAGGACGCCTTGCGCGCTGCCGAGCAGCAGACCGGCCGCTCGTTCCGGGTGATCGAGCCGATCTGGGCGCGCGGCTGGAACCGGATCCTCCGAGGAGAAGCACCGTTCTCGTCGGCCGACGTCCGGGCGCTCGAGGGCGGCGGCCGCCCCGCGCGCCCCCCTGCACCCCCGTCGCTCTGGGCGGTGCTCGGAGTGGAGCCAGGCGCGAGCGTCGATGAGATCAAGCGAGCGTTCCGCGAGCGAGCGCCAGCCGCCCACCCCGATCGCGGGGGCGACCCGGAGGTGTTCCGGCAGCTTCACGAGGCCTACGAGCGCGCGCTCGCGAAACGCCAGCGACGTTGACCGCCTCTGCGCGGGGCTCTTGGGCGCGGAATCGGCGGTTGTCGTCGATCCGCGTTCAGAGTCGGTCCGCTTTCAAGGACTCTGAGTCCGCTCGCGATGCGACGTCACGTTCACGGTGGACGTGGACGTGGACGCGCACGCGCACGCGCACGTGGACGTGGACGCGCACGCGCACGTGGACGTGGACATGGACGTACGTGGACGTCCACGTTGGTGCGCGTGGATGTGGACCGTGCGCGCGCATAACACCGGACGTGGTTGGCGGAACTCGTGCCAATTCGAGCTCGCTCCGTGCGCCACGATCGAAAACGCCCCGACGGCGTTCGACACGCCTCGGGGCATTTTCGAGTGCCCGTCCCCGCGTTGGAGGAGGCACCGCTGACTTCGAGATGGTCCGCACCGAGGCACGGACCCTTCGGGACCCAAGCCACCGAGGGCGGTGGCGAGCAGTCCGGCGCGAAGATTCACGCGGCGGACGGGGTTCCCGAGCTCACTTCTTCTTGGCCGCCTTCTTCGCCGGCTTCTTGGCCGCCTTCTTCGCCGGCTTGGCCGCCTTCTTGGCTGCCTTCTTCGCCGGCTTCTTGGCCGCCTTCTTGGCGGGCTTGGCCGCCTTCTTCGCCGGCTTCTTGGCCGCCTTCTTCGCCGGCTTCTTGGCCGCCTTCTTGGCTGCCTTCTTCGCCGGCTTCTTGGCCGCCTTCTTGGCAGGCTTGGCCGCCTTCTTCGCCGGCTTCTTGGCAGCCTTCTTGGCTGCCTTCTTCGCCGGCTTCTTGGCCGCCTTGGTGGGCTTCGCCGCAGCGGTCTGCTCCAGCGTGGTGTCGTCCTTCTTGGTCGTTGCCATCTCTGACCTCCTCCGAGGGGTCTCGGTTGGCTGGTACCGTATTGTCACGTCACGTCACGTGTCAAGCGGAAGGAACCATAATTTATAGCTAACTTTGGCATATTTTAGCGAAGTTGATGCAACTTGTCGCATAAATCGCCAGAATTGTTGGAAATTTTGGCATCGACCTCGATCCCCTCGGACGTGTCGAATTCGACTCCGTGGCCCTGGGGATAGCGATCGCGAGGTGGCCGTGAACGTGAGCGAACAGGCCCCTACCGCTACCCCTGCCCCCCGATTCTCGAATCACCCCACAACGGGTCCGCCAGGACCACGCCCCCCGGAACACGGCTTGCGAGGTCTCGGGTGGTGTGCCGGCCGAGACGTTCGTCCAGCTCCTCGGTGCCCCGCGGTCAGGGCCGCGTGAGGGGGCTGTCGCTGTCCCTCACCCGCACGACCGCGGAGCGGCCAAGTCGGCCCACCTCTCGCAGGACCTCCGACACGCGGCCGGGGGCCGCGCACGCATCGGGGATCGATGCGCTCGGCGACCAGAGGCGGATCATTCCATTTTTGCCGGATTCTCGGGTCGAGAACGTACAACCGTGAGCGTCGGATCGGTTTCCGATGTCCCTCGAGGCTGGTAAGGAGAGGCCCAAAGGAGGCTTCCATGTTGGGACGAACCACCCTGGTGCTCACGGCCCTCGCCATCGCGTGCGGCCCGAGCCAGGCAGATTTGGACGCGGCGAATGCGCGTATCGCCGAGCTACAAGGTCAGCTCGGGGACGCGACGTCGCGCAACGGCGATCTCGAGAGCCGACTCGCGAGCATCGAGGCGCAGAACGGTGAGCTCGTCAGCCGGCTGCGGGCGCTGGGCCAGGAGGTCGAGGGCCTCGAGGGTGAGCGCAGCAACCTCCAGTCGACTTTGGCGGAGACGCAGCGCGCCCTCGAGGAGCTCCGCGAGCGCGAGCGGCAGGCGCAGGCCCGCATCGCGACCTTCCGCAACCTACTCTCTCGGTTCCGATCGATGATCGAGAGCGGCCGGCTCCGGGTCCGCATCGTCCGAAACCGAATGGTCGTGGAGCTGCCGGAGGGCATCCTCTTCGACTCGGGGCAGGCGGCGCTCAAGCAGGACGGCCAGACCACGCTCACGGAGGTGGCTCAGGTCCTCACGGAGATCGGCGACCGCGAGTTCCAGATCGCCGGGCACACCGACAACATCCCGCTCGGCCGGCGCTCTCGCTTCGCGGACAATTGGGAGCTCAGCGCGGCGCGCGCGGTCACGGTCGCGCGCTTCATGACGACGCAGGGCGTCCCGGCCAACCGCATCTCCGCCGCGGGTTACGCCGACACCCAGCCAGTCTCGTCGAACGAGTCGGCCGAGGGCCGCGCCCAGAACCGGCGCATCGAGATCGTGATGCTCCCGAACCTCGACGAGCTCCCGGATCTCTCCGCCCTCACCGAGTGAGCCACACGAGCGTCACGGCCCGCGGGAGAGCCCTCCCGCGGGCCGTGACGCGTCGGGCGTCCGGTTTTGTTCGGCTCTGGTCCGCAGCCTCCGCGTCCCACACGCTCTGACGCTCGGCCCACGGACGAGAACCCACGTTCTCTCGCGGAAACCGGGGTCGTCCGTCCAGCCCCACGTCAGATGCCCGATCCGGCCGCTCCGACGGAGGCGAGGGGCCGGGTTTGACCGGAAGGGCGGTCTGCCTTAGACTCCGCCTTCCCGAAATCCGACCCTGGGTGAGTCCTCGGTCGGTGGGCGATGAGACCTCGGTGCCCGGCACCCACACGGACCGGAATACGAGCGCTCATCGAAGGTTTTCCAACCTGACCATGGCTTCGCGCCCCGAGCGACATTCGCGCCGAGGGCGAATCCCCTACGAGGAGTCCTGATGCAGCAGGCAGGTGAGCAGCAGTTCAAGGTCGGCGACAAGGCCGTCTATCCGGCGCAAGGCGTGGCCGAGGTCGTCTCCATCGAGGAGAAGGACATCGCGGGCAGCCGCCAGAAGTTCTACGTCCTCAAGATCCTCGACACCGACCGGAAGATCATGGTCCCCGTGTCGAACGCGAAGAACGTCGGGCTCCGGCCCCCGATCTCCGAAGAGGACATCCGCGAGATCTTCGTGATCCTCAAGGAGCGGACGATCGCCTTCGACAACCAGACCTGGAACCGCCGCTACCGCGGGTTCATGGACAAGATCAAGACCGGCTCGGTCTTCGACGTCGCCGAGGTCATGCGTGACCTCTACCGTCTCCGCTCGGAGAAGTCGCTGTCGTTCGGCGAGCGGAAGATGCTCGAGACCGCGCGCAACCTGATCGTCAAGGAGATCGCGGTCGCTCGTCGCAAGAGCGAGGACAAGGTTCAGGCGGAGATCGAGAAGATCTTCGACACGAACTGAGCGTGCCGACGCGGGGGATGGGAGCGGGCGCGCACGTGCTGGCCACGTGCGACGCCCCCCGTTCGTGAGGCGGCAGACGCCGCCGCGCTCCCCTGCGCCATCGCCGTTCCACAACTCAACCCGGCACGAGCTTCGGGCCGGCACTGCAGGGAGCCCGAATGGCCCACAATAGCTTGCTCATCAACGTCGACGTCGGTGAGACGCGCGTCGCGATCGTCCAGGACGGCGTCGTCGGCGAGCTCTACGTCGAGCGGAAGCGCGACCGGTCCCCGGTCGGTAACATCTACGTCGGCAAGGTCACCCGGGTGCTCCCCGGCATGCAGGCGGCGTTCATCGACGTCGGGCTCGACCGCGCCGCCTTCCTCCACGTCGAGGACCTGCTCCAGCCGCAAGAGGCCGAGCCGGAGGAGGGCGAGGCAGGCGACGAGAAGCCCAACGGCAAGGCCGGCGCGAGGCACAAACGCGCGAGCCGCGAGACGCCGATCCGCGACCTGCTGCGAGAGGGCCAGGAGCTCGTCGTCCAGGTCTCGAAGGGGCCCATCAGCACGAAGGGCGCGCGTGTCACGGCGCACGTCGCGCTGCCGGGCCGCTACGTCGTCTACATGCCCACGGTCGACCACGTGGGCGTCTCCAAGCGCATCGGCCGCGACAAGGAGCGACGTCGCCTCAAAGAGGTCATCGACTCGCTGCGGCCCCCGACCGGCGGCGTGGTGGTTCGGACGCTCGCGCAGGGCCTGACGAAGAAGCAGCTCAAGGCGGACGTCGGCTACCTCGTGAAGCTCTGGGAGCAGTGTCAGACGAAGCTCCAGCACGGCCGCGAGCAGCGCAAGAAGCCGAAGGCGCCCTATCTCCTGCACGAGGAGCCGGACATCGTGCTCCGCGCCGCGCGCGACATGTTCACCGAGGAGATCCACGAGATCGTGATCGACGATCCGCGCGACTTCGCGCGCCTGAAGGAGTTCCTCGAGCTCTTCCTGCCCGAGCGGGCCGACGACGTGAAGCTCTACCAAGGCAACGAGCCGCTCTTCGACGAGTTCGGGATCGAGGACGAGATCGCGCGCGCGCTCTCGCGGAAGGTCTCGCTCCCGTCGGGCGGCTACCTCATCGTCGACCAGGCCGAGGCGCTCGCCGCCATCGACGTGAACACCGGCCGCTTCACCGGCAAGGGGCAGGACGTCGAAGAGACGATCCTCCAGACCAACCTCGAGGCCGTAAAGGAGATCTGTTACCAGCTCCGCTTCCGGAATCTCGGGGGCCTCATCGTGCTCGACTTCATCGACATGGAAAAGAGCGCGAACCGGGACAAGGTCAATAAGGCGCTCCTCAAGGAGCTGAAGAAGGACAAGGCCAAGACGACGGCCGTCCGGATCAGCGAGCTTGGCCTCGTCGAGATGACGCGCAAGCGCACGCACGAGTCGCTCGGTCGCCTCCTCTACGAGCCCTGCTTCTACTGCGACGGCACCGGCCAGCTGAAGTCGAAGACGACGGTCTGCCACGAGATCTTCCGCCAGATGCGGCGCGAGAAGGACAGCCTGCCGGGGTACAAGATCACGGTGAGCGCACACCCCGCCGTCTGCGACGCCCTCGAGCGCGAGGAGAAGGCGGCCCTCGAGGAGGCGAGCAAGCGCTTCCAACGCCGGATCGAGCTTCAGCCGCGGACCGAGTACCACCTCGAGCAGTTCGACCTCACCGCCGGGAACTGATTCGCTCGACGGCTCGGCGCTCCTCGAGGTCGCCTTGGTGCGGCGCGGAGGCACGGACGGCCGACTCGCTGCCCGGGCCGTCGGCGGCCGAGTCGCTCTTCGCGCCCTCGTACGGAGTCGCTCTCTACCGTCGCACGGCGTACGGAGCAGCTCCGCCGTCGCAACGTCGGGGCCGAGTCGCTCTCCGCGCCTTCGTACGGTCTCGCTCTCTGCCGTCACACGGCGTACGGAGTCGCTCTCCGACGTCACACGGCGTGCGGAGTCTCGAGTCGCTCTCCGCGGCGTCGGCGAGTCGCAGCGTCAGGCCGGGCGGCGGATGCCGCGGACGGCGTCCCAGGTCCGCCAGACGAGGGCGAAGAACGCGGGCACCACGAAGAGCGTGAGGACGGTCGCGAGCGTCAGGCCGCCGAGCACGATCGCGCCGACGCCACGGTAGAGCTCCGAGCCCTCGCCCGGCACGAGAACCATCGGCGTCAGGCCCGCGACCGAGGTCACCGTCGTCATCAAGATCGGTCGCACGCGGGACTCGACCGCTCCGCGCACCGAGGCCGCGAGCCCCTCCCCTCCTCGGAGCCTGGCGATCGATCCATCCACGACCAAGATCGCGTTGTTCACGACGACGCCGATCAGGATCAGGAACCCGAGCGCCGTCATCAGGTCGAGCGCCTGCGGGGCGATGAAGGCGTCGATGAGACGGAGACCGCCGACCCCGCCCGCCGCCGCCAAGGGAAGCGTCACGAGGATCACGAGCGGCGCGAGGAAGTTCTCGAAGAGCGCGCTCATGAGCAGGTAGCTGATCAGCAGCGCGAGCAAGAGCACCTCGGCGAAGCGCACCTTCGCGATCTCGAGGTCACCCGCGGTGCCGCTGATCCCCGCAGAGATGACCCGCGGGATCGTCCCGTCCGCGCGGCGCTCCGCGACGATCTCTCGCACCTTGGCGAGGGCGGTCTCGAGCGGGACGTCGTCCGGAGGGCCGATCTGCAAGGTGATCGCGCGGCGACGCTCGATGCGCTTGATCACCGTCGGCCCGAGCTCTTCGCGCAGCTCCGCCAACACGCCGAAGGGGACCACTTCGCCCGTCGAGGCGACGACCGGGGCGGCCGCAAGGGCCGCGGGGTCCTCGAGCGAGAGCCCGCTGCGGCGCTCTCCGCGCAGGACGACGTCGATCTGGCCTTCGCCGTCGCGACCCAGCCGACCGAGGATCGCGCCGTCGACGAGCGCGTCGAGCGTCAGCCCGAGATCCTGCGTGGACGGGCGGAGCGGCGCCGCCTCGGCGCGCCGCGGGTACGCACGGAGCTCGAGCGCGCCCGCGTCGAGGCTCGGATCCGGCCGCACCTGCGCGCCGGGCAACGCCGCCCGCACGTCGCTCATCACGCGCCCCGCGACGCGGACGAGCTCCTGGAGATCGGCGCCCGTCAGGTCGAGCTCGATCGAGCGACCGCCGCCTCCGCGGCGCCCGAAGAGCGAGGCCTGCGCGGTGAACGAGTAGAAACCCGGGATGGACGCCTGCACCCCCCGCAGCCACGCGGTGAGCTCGCCCAGGCGCCGCGGATCCTCGGCGGTCGCGCCCCCGAAGAGGCGGTCGGGGCCGCCGACGAAGAAGCTCCGGCCGATCGCCGGCACGCCGTCGACCTCGCGCCCGATCCGGGCGCCGAGCTCTCCCTGGACCTGGCGCGCGACGCGGTCCAGCTCCTCGACGCTGGTGCCCGGCGGCGGGACGAGGGTGCCGAAGACGAGGTTGCGGTTGCCCGCCGGCAGGTACTCGAGCGGCGGCAGCATGACGAACGCGAACGAGACCGTGGCCGCGACCGCGACCGCGACCACCGCGCCTCCGGCGAGCCTCGAGCGGACGAGGCGGGCGACCATCGCGCCGATACCGCGCGTGATCGCGCCGACGAGGCGCGCGAAGGCGCCCTCGCGCGCCTCGCGCTTGGGTGGGAGCTTCGCCGCGAGGCTCGGGATCACGAAGACCGAGACGAGGAGCGAGCTGCCGATCGCGAAGCTGATGGCGACGGCGACGTCGCGCAGGAGCTGCCCGACCTCCCCCTCCCACGCGATCACGGGCACGAAGACCGCGGCGGTCGTCGCCGTCGACGCGAGGAGCGCACCCCAGACCTCGCGGATGCCCTCGTACGCGGCGCGGGCCGCGTCGCCGACGCGCGAGCGCCAGACGTCGATCGACTCCAGCGCCACGATCGCGTTGTCGAGCACCATGCCGACGGCGAAGGTGATCCCCGCGAGCGAGACGACGTTCACCGAGCGCCCGAAGAGCGACATCCCGAGCACGGTGGCGAAGGCGCAGACCGGGATGGTCAGGCTGACGAGCAGGCTCGGCCCGAGCGCGCGGAGGAACGCGATGAGCGCCAGGATCGCGAGCAAGCCACCGGCGAGCAGGTTGTTGCGCACCGTCGCCAGCGAGCCGCGGATGTAGTCGACCTGGTCGGCGATCACCTCGAAGCGCAGGCCCTCGGGTCGGAAGCGCTCCTCGTCGAGCTCGACGACGCGCGCGCGGATATCCTCGGTGAGCTCGAGGACGTTCGACCCGGTCTCGCGGTCGATGAGCATGATGAGCGAGGGCTTGTCGCCCGCGTACGCGACGCCCTGCGCCTCGCGGAGGCCGACGCTCGCGCGCCCGACGTCCGCGACGCGGATCGGCGTCCCGTCCGGGCCCGCCGCGAGCAAGATCTCCTCGAGCGCCTCGGCCGTCGTCCCGACCGCCATCGTCCGCACGAGCAGGCGCCGGCGCCCGAGCGTGACGTCGCCCCCGGACACGTCTCGGAGCTCGTCGCGGATTCGCGCGGCCACCTCGGGCAGCCGCAGCCCTCGCGCCGCGAGCTCGGTCGGATCGAAGTCGATCTGAAAGATCGTGTCTCGCCCACCGATGAGGCGGATGTCACCGACGCCGCGGATGCGCTGGATCTCGGGGACGATCGTGTCGTCGACCCATGTCCGATAGGGCGCCACGGCGGCGCCTCGCAGGCTCCGGATGGCCAGCACCACCACCGGCGGCCCGCTCGAGTCCGCCGTCTGGATCGTCGGCTCGCGCACCGCGTCCGGGTAGTCGCCGACCTGCAAGAGCCGGTTGGACGCGCGCACGAGCGCCTCGTCGAGGTCGGTTCCGACCTGCATCTCGAGCGTCAGAGAGCCCTGCCCCGGCTGGGCCTGCGAGCTCATCCGCTCGAGGCCCGGGAGGCTCTTGAGCGCGTCCTCCTGCCGCTCGAGGATCTCGGTCTCGATCTCGTTCGGTGAGCCCCCCGGCCAGACCGTCCGGACGTTGAGCGTCGGCACGGAGACGTCGGGCGTGAGCTGGATCGGGAGCCCGGCGATGCTCAGCGCGCCGAAGAGCACGACGAGGATCGCGCCGACCGTGACCGTGACGGGGCGACCGATCACCGTCGCGAGGAGCCCGCGCGGCGGCTCGGCGGGCAGGTCGTCTCGCGGCGTCTCGTCAGCGCGCTCCTCGTCGAGGGCCGGCTCTTCGGGCGAGCTCTCGGGGCCCTCGGTCATCGGTGGCCCTCAATCATCGGCGCCCTCGGCCTCCGCCTCAGCGCGAGGCTCGACGACGCGCACGGGTTGGCCGGGGAAGAGCCGGTCGTTGCCGCGCACGGCGACGCGGTCCCCGATCACCAACCCCTCGGCGCGGACGCGGACGCGCTCTCGTCCGCGGTCGACGATGCGCACGGGCACGGGGACCGCGGCGCCTTCGACGATCTTCACGACGCGGCTCTCGACCGCTCCGACGACGACCGCGTCCCGTGGCACCAGCACGCCCTCCGTGCTGCGCTCGACCTCGAGCACGACATCGACCACAGACCCTGGCAGCAGCCACTCGGGTGGATCTTCAGCGTGCACGCGGAGCTGCGCGGTGCGCGTCGCAGGGTCGACCGCGCGCACGACGCCCGCGATGCGGGCGGGCGCACGCGCGTCACCGCGGCGGAGCTCGACGGGGTGGCCGACCTCGAGCGCGAGCGCCAGCTCGGGATCGATGCGCACGAGCACCTCGACGGATCGATCGCCGACGAGCTCGATGACCGGGGTCCCGGCGGCGACCCAATCGCCGGAGTCGACGAGGCGCGCCGCCACCACGGCGTCGAAGGGCGCGACGATGCGATGGCGCGCGAGCGACTCGCGGGCCACCGCGAGGGTCGCCTCGACGTTGCGAGACTGCGCCGTGAGCGTCTCGGCCCGCGAGCGCGCGCGCTCGACCTCCACGGCGGCCACGACGCGCTCACCCGCCGCGGCGAGCCGCTCGGCGTCGCGCCGAGCCTGCCCGAGCTCCTCGGCGAGCTGCGCGCGGGTCGCTTCGGCCTGCGCGAGCGCGCTCCGGGCGAGCGTCGTGTCGACGATGGCGAGCACGTCCCCGCGGCGGACCGTGTCGCCCTCGCGGACGCGTACGTCGCGCAGCTCGCCGCTCGCGCCGGCGCCGAGCTGCGCGCGCGCGACCGAGCGCACGTGCCCGAGGAAGACGTGGCGCGAGGCGAGGGGCCCGTCGACGACCTCGGCCACCTCGACCTCGGCGGTCGGCGGGGCGGGCGGCCCGCCTGGCTCCGCGCTCGCGGCGTCCCCACACCCGAGCGCGCTGAGCGCGCCGACGAGCAGGAGCCGCTGGAAGAGGGTGGACATCGACTGAGGGCTCTAGAGCGCGGCGGTCGACGGATCAAGCGATGCATCACAGCGTTGCAGGCTCGGTGACGTAAAGAACCGTAAAGCGCGTGGGCGCAAAAAAGTCCTCGCCCCGAGGAACCTGCCCCCACGGCGAGTGTCGGTAGCGGGTGTGGACGGCAGGCCCGGCGGGCCCGCGAGAGGGCCCGGTGGCCCGCGTCCCACTCAAGCGACCAGGGCGTCCGCACGCCCGAGGAAAGCGCCGTGGCGTTCACGCACGGCGACCGACCTCGGCGCGCGCGCTGGCGACCTGCGTCCTCTGCCCGAGGAGCGAAGCCATGGAGACGATGAACCGAGCCCACGACGAAGACCGCTACGTGCCCATCGCGCGCGCCCCGCTCGCGGACGCCGACGCCCTCGACGCGCCCGAGGAGGTGCTCGAGGTGCGCGTCTCGTGGGGGGACGACGTGCTCCTCATCCAGCACGTCCGGGCGTCCGAGCGCTTCGTGATCGGCGAGGGGAAGACGGATTGGCTCGTCGGCGCCGACATCCTCGGCGCGAGCGCGCACGTGCTGGTGGAGGGCGGCGTCGTCCACGCGCCGTCCGCCGCGACGCCCCGCGAGGACGCGCGCGGGCAGCTCTTCACGCTCGGCGACTTCGAGATCCTCGTGCGAAAGGTCCACGCTGGCCGAGCCGCGGCTCGCGGCGGGGACGTCGATCGCCGGCCATTCCTCTACGTCGGCGGCGCGATGGCGCTCGCGGGCCTGATGGTGGTGGGCTTCTCGCTCGTCCCGCCGCGCAGCAGCGCGCTCTCGCTCGACCGGATCGACACGACCTCGCGGCTCGTGCAGGCGATGATGCAGCCCGTCGCCACGGAGGAGCCCGAGGTCACCTTCGACACCGGCCCTTCGGGCGGCGAAGGTCAGCGCCACGACGGCGAAGAGGGCGCGATGGGCGACCCCGAGACCCGCACGCCGACGCCTCGCCATTATGGCGTTCGTGGACCGCGCGACAACCAGAACCCCGAGATGGCGCGAGAGCGCCTCCGCGAGCAGACGTTGACCGCGGGCGCCCTCGGCGCGCTCCGCGCCACGAGCGGGAGCTGGGACTCGCCGACCTCGCCCTATGGCGCGGCGAGCGCCCTGGGCGCCGATCCGATGGACGCGCTCGGCGCGCTGATGGGCGCAGACATCGGCGCGGGCTTCGGGGCCCTCGGGCTCGGCCGGATCGGCACGGGGCGAGGGGCGGGCGGTGACGGTCGCGGCACCGTCGGCCTCGACTCGCTCGGGCAGACCTTGGGTCACGGCGCTGGGGCGACTTGCGACGACGGCAGGCCGTGTCAGGGCTACGGCCGCGTGGGTGGCTTGCAGGGGATGGGCCGCCAGAGCCGCGGCCCGGAGATGCGCCCCGGGGTGGTCGAGACCAACGGGGGCCTGTCACGCGAGGTGATCCAGCGCGTGGTCCGCCGACACCACAACGAGGTGAAGTTCTGCTACGAGCAGGCGCTGCGGAGCCGCCCCGACCTCGAGGGTCGCGTGACGACGCGCTTCCTCATCTCGCCCTCCGGCGCCGTCTCGACCGCGCTCGTCCAGGCCTCGACCCTCTCGAGCCAAGAGACCGAGTCGTGCATCTCGCAGGCGATCACCCGCTGGAGCTTCCCGGCGCCCGAGAACGGCGGCGTGGTGAGCGTCACGTACCCCTTCGTGTTCTCGGCGGCGCGCTGAGACCCGCCCGCGCGGTAGCGTCGCCCCGTCGGAGCCGAGCGCTCCGGCGGGGCGACTTCGTTCCGTCCGCTTGTGGTCGGAGTCGGAGTCCGTGTCCGCGTCCGCGTCCGCGTCCGTGGTCCGTGGTCCGATTCCGCGCCCGTCCGGGTCCGGTCCGTGCCCGGGTCGTCGGAGGTCCGTCTCGGAGTCCGGCGCGCCCCTTCAACGCACGCGGAGGTCGAGGCTGGGCCAGAGCTCCGGGTCCACCGCCACGGGCGAGGCGACGCGCCAGCGCGCGGCGTCTCCTGCTCGCCGAAGCCCGAGGTAGACCCTCCCCCCTTCGCGACCGAGCCCGGCGCGCGCGATGAGCCTCGCGACGTCGACGCGCACGGGGCGACCGGGACCGGCCAGCGCCTCGCGCGCCACCTCGACGCGCCCCAGCCGCCGAGGGACCCAGCCGCGATCGACCTCGTCGCCGACGAAGGCGGTCGACGCGAAGACCTGGACGTCTCCGACGCCGCTCGCGCTGGTGACGTGCAGCGTGAGCACGGCGCGGAGCAGCTCCCCCGGCGGCACCTCGAAGGCGAGGAAGACCTCCGCCCCGCGCCCGAGCGGGAGCTGATCGTGCCCGCGCCCTCCCCGCTCGGAGCTCGCCCAATCCGCCGCCTCGAGCCGGAGCGCACGCGCGAAGCGCGATGACTCGTCGTCCGCGAGCGGCCGACACGTTCCGTCGAGCTCGCAGAGCGTCCCCTCGGGACACGCGCCCTCCGCGCACCGCGCGCGCGGCCCACAGCCGAAAGTCGCGAGCGCCGCGAGGACGAGCATCCCGGACCACACGCCTCGCGACGACGAGCGAGCCCCGTGGCCTTGCGGCGCCCCCTCGACGGCCCTCACCGATGAGGTGCCCCGAGCGTGCGGGCCCACATCGACCCCGCTCGCCGATGGGGCGACGCGCGCTCGCGGGCCCACCTCAGCCCCGCTCGCCGACGAGGCGGCGCACGACGACGCTCGCGGCAGCGAGCCCGAACGCGCCGGTGACGAAGCTCGCGCTGCCGTCGATGCGTGGGCGCCGATCACAGTCGTTGAGGCCGTTCTTCCCGCCCGGGCACACACAGCGGAACCCCTCGCCTTCGTCGTAATGAGGCGCGAGGGGCTCGATGGGCTCCTCGGTGCTGAAGACCGCGGGGACGCCGATCGGCTGATCGAGCTCGAGCGCGTGCTTCTGCCGGAGGATCTTCCGCAGCGCACGCGCGAAGGGGTCCTTCGTCGTCTCGGCGAGATCCGCCACGCGGATCTGCGTCGGATCCATGCGCGCCGCCGCGCCCATGCAGCTCACGATGGGGATCCGCCGCGCGAGGCAGGTCGCGACGAGGTGCGCCTTCGCCGTGAGGTTGTCGATCGCGTCGACGACGAAGTCGAGCTCGCCCGCGAGCAACGCGTCGCTCGTCGCCTCCGCGTAGAACTCGGGGATGGCGTCGACCGTCGCGGTCGGGTGCACGAGGCGGAGGCGCTCGGCCATCACCTCGACCTTCCGCTTGCCCACCGTGCCCTTCATCGTGTGGAGCTGGCGGTTGGTGTTCGTGATGCAGACCTTGTCGAAGTCGACGAGCGCGAGGCGCCCGACCCCGGAGCGCGCGAGCGCCTCCGCCGCGAAGCTCCCGACCCCGCCGACGCCGACGACCATCACGCGCGCCGCGTCGAGCCGACCGAGCCCGGGCTCTCCGAAGAGCCGCGCGGCGCGGTCGAAGCGGCGGTGCGTCCGGTACGCGGTCTCGACCTCGTGGGCGTCGGTCTCCTCGGCCGACGCAGGGCTCGGGGCGTCGAGGGCGACGCCGCTCAACATGGGCAAGGGCATGCCCGACGGTAGCGCCGATGCGCCCGCCGGTCGATCGCCGCCTCCGCCCATCGCGGCGGCCCGAGCCCGCCGCATGCGAGGCGGTCGCGGCGATGTGCGCACCGGTCGATCGCGAACTACGCCCGTCGTGGCGGCCCGAGAGAGCCGCCCGTGCCGAAGAGCGCGCGCGCGTTGGCCGCCGTCTGTTTCGCGACCGCGTCTTCGCTCGTCCCCCGCAGGCGCGCGAGCTCGGCGACGATCCGCCCGAGGAAGGCGGGCTCGTTCCGCTCGCTCGGCGCGCCCCAGGGCGCCTGGTCGGGCGCGTCCGTCTCCACGAGCAGCCGGTCGTCCGGCACGATCGGCGCGGACGCCCGCGCCCGACGCGCGCCGGGGCGTGTGACGCCGCCGCCGAACGAGAGGTGGAGCCCGAGCGCGAGGTACTCCCGCGCGACCTCCGGCGCGCCGACGAAGCCGTGCACCATGCCGCGGAGCGGCGCGAAGGGCGCGAGCAGGTCCAGCGCGGCGCGATCTCGGCGGACCACGTGCAGGACGAGCGGCAACGCGAGCGCGCGCGCCACGCGGACGTGCGCCTCGAAGACCTCGCGCTGCCGCGAGAGCGGGAAGCGATCCTCGACGCGTCGATCGAGGCCACACTCCCCGATCGCCGCGGCGCCGAACCGCGTCGCCGCGTCGGTCAGCGCGGCCTCGTCCGCCGCCTCGTCCGCCGCCTCGGGCACGTCGCTCGCCGAGGCGAGGTACTCGGGGTGCCAGCCGACCGCCACGAGGGCCGACACGCCCTCGATCCGCAGCGCCGCCGCCCGGCGCCACTGCGCCGGGGAGACGCCGGGGATGACGACGGCCTCGACGCCCGCCGCCTTCGCGCGCGCGACGACCGTCGCGCGGTCCGCGTCGAAGGCCTCGAAGTCGAGGTGGCAGTGGGCGTCGATCAAGGCGTCGAGCTCAGTACAGCGAACCGCAAAGAGGCGCCCGTCCAGCAAGGCGCCACGAGGGAGCGGGGTTGTTGGCCCGTGACTGAGGAGCAACGCAGCTGGACGGGATGGGTCTGGTGCACCTGGTCACGATCTTCCGGGGAGCTGTGCTCAGCTTCCCATGAGGGGCTGTCGCCAGCCCCTCCCCCACGGGGCATGAAGCCCCGCGGGGCCCCCTCCCACGAGCCTTCGCTCGCTGCGCGAGCTGCGCGCCGTCCAGTAGGGCGGCTTGCGAAATCGGCTGAGCTTCTTTTCATCCTATGAGGGGCTGTCGCCAGGTCGCCAGCCCCTCCCCCACGGGGCATGAAGCCCCGCGGGGCCCCCTCCCACGAGCCTTCGCTGCGCTCGCTGCGCGCCGTCCAGTAGGGCGGCTTGCGAAATCGGCCAAGCTTCCTTTCAGCCCTGCCCGACCGGCGCGCTCACCACCTCGTGCTCCGACGTCGGGACCTCCGCGAAGTCGGCGGCGTCGATCTGGTCGAGCTCGCGCACCACCTGCCGGAGGAGCTGCTGCTTCTCGTGGAAGGGCAGGAACGACGACTTGAACCCGTTGACCACGATCTTGCGCATCTCGTCGGCGCCGAGCCGCATCTGCGTGTGGCTCAGCCAGAGCTCACGGCTGACGGTGGTGTCCGTCACGAGCCGGTTGTCGGTGTTCACCGTCACGCGAAGGCCGAGGTGGTAGTAGAGGCGCATCGGGTGGCTGGCGAGGTCGCGCACCGCGCCCGTCTGCACGTTCGACGAGGGGCAACACTCGAGCGCGATGCGGTGGTCGTTGACGTAGTGCAGCAGGTCACCGTCCTCGCGCAGCCGGCAGCCGTGCCCGATGCGGTGGGCGCCGCAGTCGTGGATGGCTTGGTGGATCGACTCGGGGCCGTACGCCTCGCCCGCGTGAATGGTCACGCTGATGTTGTTGTCGCGGACGAGTTGGAACGCCTCGAGGTGGTTCTTCGCCGGGTGATCGTACTCGGCGCCCGCCAGGTCGAAGGCGATGACGCCGCGGTTCTTGTAGGCCACCGCGAGCTGCGCCATCTCGAGCGATGACGCCGGGGAGATGTTCCGGATGCCGCAGATGATGACGTTCGAGCGGATCCCGTGGGCCTTCTGCGCGTCGCGCAGGCCCTCGATCACCGCCTCGACGACCGCCGTGAGCGGGAGGCCCTGGCGCGTGTGGAGCATCGGCGCGTAGCGGACCTCCATGTACCAGACGTTCTCGCGCGCGGCGTCTTCCGCCAGCTCGTACGCCGCGCGGTAGAGCGCCTCCTCCTTCTGGAGGACCTTCAGCGTCGTGTCGAAGGCCTTCAGGTACTCGACGAGCGAGCCGGTGTTCTCCCCGAGACGCAGCGCTCGCTTGAGGCCCTCCGGGGTGTCGGCGGGCATCGGGATGCCGTCCTTCTGGGCCAGATCGAGCACGGTCTCGATGCGCATCGAGCCGTCCAAGTGGACGTGCAGATCGGTCTTGGGAAGCTTCTCGAAGTAGCTGAGGGGGAGCGCCATCGGGGAACGTTGAAGAACGGCGGCCTCCCGCGCAAGTCGTACCGTCCGCCAGCGCGGCGGTCCCGCGCAAACCAGCGCTCCGGCGCCTGCACGCGACGAGGGCGGTGGCGCGCAGACGCCCGCGCGACGTGCGGGAGCGCACGAGGTCGTGCGTCACCGCGACGTCGACGAAAGCGGGCGCCGATCGGGTTTCGACTCGCGCACGGGTCGCCTTCGTCGCAGGCTTGCCGCGATGGGCTTCCCCCACATCGCCTACGGGACCCCGCGGAAGCTGCCGAAGCCGGCGGACCTCCTGGGTCGCGTCGTCGTGCTCGACGTCGCCTTCGCGAGCCAAGCAGGGGGCGCGAGCTTCGAGAAGACGACCGTCCCGTTCATCCGCGGCCTCGGGGCGCGGCTCGCGATGTGGATCGACCACCACGACCACGAGCGCCACGTGGACTTCGCGGACGATCCTCGCTTCGTCCTGCGGACGAAGGCCCAGCACGGCGCTTGCCCCGAGCTCGTCACCCCCGAGCGCGTCGCCTGGGCCGGTCGGGTCGACACCCTCTGCTGCCACGTGGACTTCGACGGCATCTGCTCGGCCGCCAAGTGGATCCGCGGCGGCCTCGAGCCCTACGAGGGCGCCGACGCCGACGCCCGCGCGATCGACACGCGGCTCGGCCAGCCGAGCGAACGCGCCGAGCAGCTCGACCGCGCGTTGCGCGCGCGCCCGAAGGACGACGCCATCAAGGGCCTCGTGCTGCGTTACCTCGTCGACGGCGCGAGCGACGTCGCGATCTACCGACAGCTCCGCGAGGCCGCGCGGCCGCTCGAGCGCATGGAGGGCGAGGCGCGCAAGCTCGCGACGCGCTACGAGATCCGCGGCGACGTCGCCGTCTGCGACGCCCGGGTGCGTGACCACGCCTACGACAAGACGGCGCTGCTCCTGCTCGGCCAAGAGCTCGCCCCCATCTCGCTCGTCCACGACGAGACGACCGTCACGGTCGCGGCGCGCTTCGACAGCGGCATCGACCTGCTCGCCATCCTCGGCCTCGAGGGCGGAATGCCGACGCGCGTCAGCGTCGACGCGCGCCGCCTCCGCGACGTCCTCGAGCGCCTCGACCGACGCAGCGCCTGAGTCGGTCGCAGACTCGGTCGCGGTACCGGCCACGGACTCGGATCAGACTCGCGCGGACTCGGACGCGGACGGGCGCGGTACTCGCGCACGTCTCGACATGAACCGCGCTCGCGAGCCATGGCATGCTGCCACGCGATGCTCACCCGCCTCCTCTGCGCTTGCCTCGCCTTCGTGCTTGCGTGCGGCGACGACGACACGCCCGGCGACGCGGGCCGCGACGCGAACGCCGCGCCCGACGCCGCGCCCGACGCCGCGCCCGACGCCGCGCCCGACGCCGGCCCCGACCTTGGCCCCCCGGTGACCGGCTGCGAGCTGCTCGAGACCCAAGCCCCCGAGCCGCTCGGCGGTGACGTCGACCCGCCCGCCCCCGACGCGTTCGAGCCGCTCGCCGGCCCTGGCGCGCCGCGCCGCACCTTCACCGAAGAGGAGCTGCTCCTGCCGTGCGCGCACCTCGACGGCGGCGAGCGCGACCGCGACCACCACAACACCGTGCTCATGCTCGACGGCTACCTCTGGCTGCCCTTCGCGCACGAGGCCGGCGTCGGCGGCATCCGCGCGTTCACGTTCGACGATCCATGCAACCCCGAGGTAGTGGGGACCGGCACCGACGACGAGATGCGCGAGACCCACGCCGCCGGCCTCGCCTACCTCGACGGTCGCCGGTGGATGGCGACGGCGTCGATGACGGGCATCCAGACCTGGGACATCACCGATCCGACCGACATCCACCGCGTGGCCGATCTCACGCTGCCCGAGGTCACGTACCCGAACGCCTACCTGCGCGTGGTCATGAGCCTCTTCTGGCAGGCCCCGTACATCTACGTCGCGGCCGCGAGCCTCGGCGTCTTCATCGTCGACGCCTCCGATCCGACGGCGCCCACGCTCGTCGGGCACTACGTCCCCGATCCATCCCTCGAGTCCGGCGGCGTACACGCGGTCGGCACGCTCCTCGTCGTGCTCCCCTCGCAGGGGCTGCGCAACCACCTCCTCGACATCAGCGATCCGGCGCGACCGCGCCCGATCCCCGGCGGCACGTGGGTCAACACGGACGGCACCTCGCTCGGCGGCGGCCGCCCCTTCCCCGTGACCGCCTACTTCGGGCACATCTCCGGGCCGCGCGCGTACTACGCGCGCCACGTCCTCGGCGGCGGCCTCTTCGTCTACGACCTGAGCGATTGGAGCGCGCCGACGCTGCTCGGCTCGTGGCGGAGCGAGCGGGAAGGCGCGAACGGCGGGTATGTCTTCGTGCAGAACGAGACCGCGTTCGTCGGCCTCTCGTCGCACGCCGCCATCGTCGACGTCGCGGACCCGACGCGCCCGACGCTGATCGCCGAGCTCGAGATGCAGGGGGACTTCGACACGCTCGTGCCGGTCGGCAACGTGCTCGTCGGCAGCGTGGACGACGACGCGATCCCTGGCGAGGCCTCCGCGGTCTTCCCTTGGCAGCGCGAGCTCGACACGCGCGCCCCCCGCGTGAACCTCGTGGTGCCCCGCGACGGGACCGAGGCGGTGGCGCTCGGAGCGCGCGTCGGGATCTCCTTCGACGAGCACGTCGAGCTCGAGACCATCCACGCGGGGTCTTTCTACGTGCGGCCGATCGACGACGCGGGGGCCCCGCTCGGGCCGCCGCTCGAGGGGCACTACTCGGGCCAGGAAGGCATCTACAACTTCTGGCCGCGCGCGCCGCTCAGGCCTGCGACGCGCTACGAGGTCGTCGTGCCCGCGGGCGGCATCCGCGACTGGGCGGGCAACCCCACCACGACGAGCTTCCGCAGCACCTTCACGACCGCGAGCTGCGAGGGATGAGCCCGCGGCGCGCGCACCACCCCCCGCGGGTATCGCTCTCTTGCGGCGCGGGCGGCGCGGGCGGCGCGGGCGGCGCGGGCCGCGGTGCGGGCAGCGCGGGATTCGCACGTCCCGCGTGGCCGCTCGCTCGTGCCCCGCTCGTCGCCCTCTCCCGCGGTCTCCCGCTCGTCGCCCTCGTCCTGCTCGCGTTCGCCTGCGGCGACGACGACGCTCCGCTCGAGGCTGGCCTCGACGCCTCGCCGGACGCTGGCGTCCTCGACGCCGACGCCCCGGAGGACGCCGCCGCCGTCGGCGCGCTCGACGGACCGACCGTGGTCTTCCTCGGTGAGGAGGCCTGCTACCGCACCGGCCTGCGCGCGGAGCGGTACCTCTTCGTCTGGGGTGATGGTGAGCGCACGGAGACCGATCGGCCGGAGGCCTGCCATCGCTTCCCCTACGCGGGGGCGTTTCGCGCGAGCGTCGTCGCGGACGCTGGCACCGGGAGCCTCGCCCTACGCGTCGTGCTGCCACCCGCGCCGACCCCGCCGAGCGCGTCGAGCCCGCTCGCCCGCCATGGGGCGCGGATCTTCGTCGCCACCGCGGACGCCGACGAGGTCGCGGTCATCGACGCCGAGTCCCTCGCGCTCGAGCGCACGCTCCGCGTCTGCGCGCGCCCGCGGACCCTGGCGACCGCGGCCGACGAGCTCGCCGTGACGTGCCAAGACGACGGCCGGCTCGCGCGCTTCGACGCCACGACGCTCGCCCCGCTCGCGAGCGTCGAGCTCGGCGTCGGCAGCCGCCCCTTCGGCGTCGCCGCCGATCCGCGCGCGCCGGACCGCTTCGTGGTCACGCTCCAGGACGTCGGCGCGCTCGTCGTCGTCGAGCGGGGTGAGGTCGTCGCGCGCGTGGAGGGCCTGACGGATGCCCGCGCGGTCGCGATGAACGCCGAGGGCCTCGCGCTCGTCTCGCGCTGGCGGGCGACGGATGAGGGAGCGTTCGTCTACGTCGTCGACCTCGCGAGCCCCGCCGCGCCGCGAACGCGCGCGCCCGTCCGGCTCGCCCGCCAGACGGGGCTCGACAGCGACACCGACAACAGCGGCGTGCCGAGCTTCCTCGACGCGCTCGCGTTTTCGCCGGACGGCCTGCGCGCGATGGCGCCGGCGCTGAAGGCGAACGACGTGACGGGCCTGCACCGCACCGGCCGCCCGCTCGAGAGCCAGACCACCGCGCGGGGCGTCTTCGTGGAGCTCTACCCGGACGACCGCGGCGCGTACGTCGAGAGCCATCGCTTCTCGTTCAACGACCTCGACTACGTCAGCGCCGTCGCGACGACGCCGCTCGGCGAGCGCCTCTTCGTGGCCTTCCTCGGCGGCCAGCAGGTGCTCGCGCTCGAGCCCTTCGGCTTCGCCATCGAAGGAGGCTTGATCGACGTCGGCGTCGCGCCGCGAGGTCTGCTCGCGGACGACGCGGGGCGCCTCTTCGTCTTCGCGGAACTCTCCCGCGAGCTCCGGGTCTACGACGTGCGCGACCTCGCGACCGCCCCCGCGCTCCTCGCCACCATCCCGACCGTCTCGGCGGAGCCGCTCGCGCCCGAGGTGCTGCGCGGCAAGCAGATCTTCAACACGAGCGTCGACCCTCGCATGAGCCGCACGAGCTACATCAGCTGCGCGACCTGCCACCTGGACGGTGAGACCGACAACCTCACCTGGGACTTCACGCAGCGCGGCGAGGGGCTGCGGAACACGACGACGCTGATCGGCCTCGGCGACCAGACCGGCCCCCTCCATTGGACGGGGAACTTCGACGAGATCCAAGACTTCGAGCTCGACATCCGTCTGCACCAAGGCGGCGCGGGCTTCACGAGCGACGAGGTCTTCGACGCGCACCGTGATCCGCTCGGCGCGCCGCTCGCAGGGCGCTCGGAGGAGCTCGACGCGCTCGCCGCTTACGTCGCGAGCCTCCGCGGCGTCGGTCGCCCGCCCCGGCCGCTGGACGCCGAGGAGCGAGCGGAGGGCGAGCGCGTCTTCGCCGCCGCCGCCTGCGCCTCCTGCCATCACGGCCCCACCTACAGCGACAGCGCGCTCGACGTCCGCCACGACATCGGCACGCTCACGGAGGCAAGCGGCGCGCGCCTCGGCGGGGCCCTCGACGGGCTCGACACCCCGAGCCTGCGCGGGCTCTGGCGGACGGCGCCCTATCTCCACGACGGCTCGGCGCCCACGCTGCGCGACGTCCTCGAGGCCAGGAACCCGGGCGACCGCCACGGCCTGACGAGCGCCCTCTCCGAGGACGAGCGACGCGCGCTGGCACGCTACCTCGAGGCGCTCGACTGATGATTCCTGCCCGGCCTCACCGCGAGGCTCGAGGCCGATGCTGCTCTCGTGGCCCGCTCGAGCTCGCGTCCGGTCGTGGGCGCGACGAAAGACTCCAAGACGTCGGGCGACGGACTGCTACGCTCCGCCCTCCTGGAGGAAGAGCATGAGCGAGATCGTCAGCTTCGAGCAGCGTGGTGAGGTAGCCCTGATTCGTCTGGACGACGGCAAGGCGAACGCGATGTCGGCGCCGCTCCTCGAGGGCGTGAGCGCCGCCCTCGACCGCGCGTCGTCCTCGGCGAAGGCGGTCGTCCTGGCTGGGCGCTCCGGGCGCTTCTCGGCCGGCTTCGACCTGAAGGTGATGATGTCGGGCCCCGACGCCGCGCGCGACCTCGTGCTGAAGGGGGGCGAGCTCCTGATGCGGCTCTACGAGCACCCGCAGCCGCTCGTGATCGCGTGCACGGGCCACGCGATCGCAGGCGGCGTGCTGATGGTCGCCACGGGGGACCGACGCATCGGCGCGAGCGGAGACTTCAAGCTCGGCCTCAACGAGGTCGCCAACGGCATGCCCGTCCCGATCTTGGCGCACGAGCTGGCGCGCGATCGGCTGGACCCCCGCGCGCTCGTCGAGTCGGTCCTGCTCGCCCGGCTCTGGAGCCCCGAGGACGCGCTGCGCGTCGGCTGGCTCGACCGGCTCGTGCCCGAGGACGAGGTCGAGGCAGCGGCCCTCGAGGAGGCCTCCGCCCTCGCGAAGCTCCCTCAGCCGGCCTACGGATTCACCAAGCGCAGCCTCCGTCGCGCGACGATCGAGCACGTGCGCGCGACGATGGTGCAGAACCTCCAAGAGTTCAGCGTCGGCTGACGGCGCGCAGCGCCGCGCGCGTCACTCCGCCGCGACGGGGACGTCCGACGTGTCGCGCGCGACGACGTGGCCCATGCCGCGGGTCGTCTCGAGCCCATAGGCCTCGACCCCGCACTCTGCGACGTCGAGCCCCTCGTGCTCGTGCTCCGGCGAGACCCGCACGCCGCCCGGCAGGCGCGAGAGGGCGAGCCAGACGAGACCTCCCGCCAGGAACGCGAAGCCGAAGCCCGAGAACGCGCCGATGGCCTGCACACCGAGCTGCGCCGCGCCGCCGCCCATGAAGAGCCCGACCTCGTCGGCGAAGAGCCCGATCGCCAGCGTGCCGAAGATGCCGCAGACGCCATGGACGGCGATCGCGCCGACCGGATCGTCGACCTTCCGACCATCCAAGAAGAAGACCGCCTCGACGCAGAGCACTGCCGCCAGTGCGCCGACGATCATCGCGGGCCCGGGCGCGATCACGTCGCAGCCCGCGGTGATCCCGACGAGCCCCGCGAGCGCGCCGTTGAGCGCCATCGAGAAGTCCATCGCGCCGGTGCGCACGCGGACCCAGACGAGCGCAGCGAGGAAGCCGATGGAGGCCGAGAGGTTCGTGACGAGCACGATGCGGCCGATGGCGCCGGGGTCCTCGGCGCTGACGGTGCTGCCGCCGTTGAAGCCGAACCAGCCGAGCCAGAGGATCAGCACGCCGAGGGCGGCGAGCGGGAAGTTGTGCGCGGGCATGGGTCGGCTCTTGCCGTCCTCGTCGTATTTGCCGAGCCGCGGCCCGATCACGAGCGCCCCGGCGAGCGCCATTCCGCCGCCGACCCCGTGCACCACGGTGCTCCCGGCGAAGTCCGCGAAGCCCATCTCGCTGAGCCAGCCGCCCCCCCAGACCCAATGGCCGACGACCGGATAGATCGCGGCGACGGCGATCGCGCAGAACGCGAAGAAGGTCCCGAGGCGGGCGCGCTCGGCCACGGCGCCGCTGACGATGGTGCACGCGGTCGCCGCGAAGACGAGCTGGAAGAAGAGGAAGACGAAGATCGGCAGCGTGCCGACGTTCGCCTCGGTGCCGTCCGGGAAGAAGCCGGTCAGGCCCACGTAGGGGTTGCCGTCGCCGAACATCACGCCGTAACCGACCGCGTAGAAGACGATGGAACCGATCCCGATGACGCCGACGTTCTTCAGGAGGACCATCACGGCGTTCTTCTTCCGGCAGAAGCCGCTCTCCACGAGCGCGAAGCCCGCGTGCATGAAGAAGACGAGGAAAGCGCTGGTCAGCACCCAGATCGAGTCGAGCAATCCCTGCGTCAAGCCTTGTTCCATGAAGCCTCCACGGTGATGGACCTCACCGAATGGAGCGAAGCCTGGCCCGCGGATGTTTCCGGACGATTTCTCGACGTGGTCGATTCGGAAAAAACCGCCACCCAGACGAGCGCCGCCGTGAGGGGGGCGCTCGTCTGGGCGGCTACACGGGCCAGAGGTGCGCGACTTGGGGTGAAGGCGGGAGCTTGCTCCCGGAGCCGAGGGGGCTGCCCGGCTCAGGCGCGGAAGAGCGGCCGCAGGAGCGAGGCGAGCCCCTTCGCGCGCGCCGGATCGACCGGCGCGCGCACGTCGCCGCCGACCTTCGTCGCGGTCCCCACGATGGCGCCGTCGGCGAGCGGCGCGAGCGAGGCGGCGTTGTGCTCATCGAGCCCGCTCCCGATCAAGACATGTCTCGCGCCGGCCGCCTCACGCACCTCGACGAGCAGCTCGCGGGAGACGGGGTGGCCCGTCCCCCGGCCGGTCACGATGACCGCGTCGGCGCGCCCACGGTCGAGCGCCTCCTCGGTCGCGCGACGGGGGTCGAGCGGCGCGAGGGGCGTGGCGTGCTTCACGAGGACGTCCGCCAAGAGCGCGACGGGCGCGCCGAGGCTCGCGCGGTAGCGGAGCGTGACGTCGGCCTCTCCCTCGATCAGCCCCTGGTCGGTCACATAGGCGCCCGAGTGGACGTTGATTCGGACGAAGTCGAGCGCGGCGGCGGCCGCGATGCCCAGCGCGCTCACGCCGTCGTTCCGCAGGCAGTTCACCCCGACGACGAGGCCAGTGACGCGCTTGACCTCGCGCGCGACGAGCGCCAGCGCGGCGACCTGGTGAGGTGGGAGGCGATGTCCGGCCGTGCCCTTCGGGAAGGGCGCGGACCCGAAGTTCTCGACGACCAGCGCCTCGAACCCCGCGACCGCGAGCGCCTCCGCGTCGCGCAGCGCGTGCGCCTCCGCGTCCGCGAAGCCCCCGCGGGGATCGGGGTCTCCCGGCAGCGCCGGGAGGTGGATGACACCGACGAGACCTCGCGGGGACCAGGCTGCACGCATCGCGCTCTGATAGCACCTCGGGCTCGATCGCGCGCTCCGCGCGCTCGACCTCGGACCGCGTCGTCCGCCTAGGCCACGCCACGGTCCCTGCGAACCGGCCAGGGACGCGAAGCACCGAGCGCGCCGGGTATGGCAGGCCGCGCGCGGGCCGGCCGGCGAGCCCGGCAGCCCTTCGAATCACGTCGAGAAGCTTCGAGTCACAACAAGAAGCCGGCGAGCGCTGCGGTCATGCAGGCCGCGAGCACGCCGCCGAACATCGCGCGCAGCCCGAGGCGCGCGAGGTCGCTGCGCCGCTCGGGGGCGATGCCGCCGATCCCGCCGAGCTGGATCGCGATGCTCCCGAAGTTCGCGAAGCCGCAGAGCGCATAGGTCGAGATGATGGCGCCTCGATAGCCGACGCCCTCCCCCGCGGCGAGCTGCTCCCCGAGGTGCACGTAGGCGACGAACTCGTTCAAGACGACCTTCTCGCCGAGGAGCGAGCCGACCGCGAGGCACTCCTCGGGCGGCACCCCGAGCACGAAGGCGACCGGCGAGAAGGCGTAGCCGAAGATCTCTTGGAGCGTCCACGGCGCGTGGCTCGTGTCGAAGGCGACGTTGTAGAGCTCGACGGGGAGCCCCACGAGGTAGTTCACGAGCGCGACGAGCGCGAGGAAGGCCAGCAGCATCGCGCCGACGTTCAGGGCGAGGTGCAGGCCCTCGCCGGCTCCCCGCGCGGCCGCGTCGATCAGGTTCGCGTCGAGCTTCTCGCGCGCGAGCGAGACGTGACCGCGCGTCACCGGGGCATCCGTCTCGGGCACCATCACCTTGGCGACGACGAGCGCGGCGGGCGCGCTCATGACGCTCGCCGCGATGAGGTGCCCCGCGATGTCGGGCAGGCGCTCGTGCAGCATCCCGACGTAGGCCGCGAGCACGCCGCCCGCGACGGTCGCGAAACCCCCGACCATGACGCTGTTCAGCTCCGAGAGCGTCATGCGGGCCACGTAGGGCTTGACCACGAGCGGCGCCTCGGTCTGCCCGACGAAGATGTTGGCGGCCGCGCTCAGGGTCTCGGCGCCGCTCGTCCCGAGCGTCCGCTGCATCACCCAGGCGAGGCCGCTGACCACCCGCTGCATGAGCCCGAGGTGGTAGGCGACGGCCATCAGCGACGAGAAGAAGATGATCGTCGGCAGCACGTTCAGCGCGACGGTGAAGCGCTCGTCGAGGTACGCGCCGAAGACGAAGCGAGACCCTTCGTTCGTGAACGCGAGGAGCTCGACGACCGCGTCGTTGAGCTTCGCGAAGATCCAAGCGCCCGCGCTCGTCTTCAGCACGAAGACCGCGAAGACGAGCTGTAGGCCGATCCCCCAGGCGACGATCCGCCACGGGAAGCGCCGTCGGTCGCGCGACATCGCCCAGGCGAGTCCGACCATGACGAGGACGCCGAAGAGCGACGTCAGCCGCTGGTACCACGGCACTGGCGGCGCGTTCGCGCGGAGGTCCGCGAGCCGAATGGCCTCGATGGGCGCCTGCTGCGCGACCTCGGCGGGCGCACGCGCGGGCGCCTGCTGCGCGACCTCGGCGGGAGCCTGCGCGAGCGCCACGGCCCCGAGCACGTCGAGCGCGACCGGGGCGAGGAGCGACATCACGACGCCGAGCGCGGCCGCCACCACGAGCGCGCGCCCCCTCCTCCGGCGTGGCGCCGGAGGTGGCGACGGGTCTCGCGGTGGAGGGCGCTGCGTCATCGAGCGAAGGGCGGCTGCCTCTTCGAGGCCGAGGGCGTCACTCGGCGTACATCGCCTCGATCTCCTTCGAGAAGGAGAGGTTCACGTTGCGGCGCTTGACCTTGAGGGTCGGCGTGAGCTCCCCGTCCTCGACGGTGAAGTTGCGCGGGAGGATCGTGAACTTCTTGACCTGCTCGACGCGCGCGAGCTTGGCGTTCACCTCCGCGTCGACCCACCGCTGGATCTCTGCGCGGACCTCGGCGCTCTCGTGGAGGTTCGCCGCCGACAGGCCTCGCTGCGACGCCCACTTCGCGCTCGCCTCGGGGTCGAGCGTGACGAGCGCGCTGAGGAACTTTCGCCGGTCGCCGATCACCACCGCCTCGTTGACGAGCTCGTGGTTCTTGAGCGCCGCCTCGATGTTCTTCGGCGTGATGTTCTTGCCGCCCGCGGTGATGATGATCTCCTTCTTGCGGCCGATGATCTTCAAGAAGCCGTCCTCGAACGCGCCGAGGTCGCCGCTGTGGAGCCAGCCGTCCTCGTCGAGCGCCTCCTTCGTCGCCTCCTCGTCCTTGTAGTAGCCGAGGAAGACGTTCGGGCCCTTCACGAGGATCTCGTCGTCGTCGGCGAGCCTCACCGTCACGCCGGGCACGACCGGTCCCACCGTGCCGAGGCGGAAGGCGTCCGGGCGGTTGAAGCTGGTCGGGCCGCAGTCCTCGGACTGCCCGTAGACCTCGAGCACGAGCACGTCGAGCCCCGCGAAGAACTCGAGGACCTCGCGCGCGATGGGCGCCGCGCCGCTCACGCAGAAGCGCGCGCGACCGAGGCCGATGGCCGGCTTGAGCTTCGAGTAGATGAGCCGATCGGCGAGCTTGTATTGGAGACCGAGCGCGAGGCCAGGCTCGCGCCCCTTCGCGCGCGCCTTCATCACCTCGGTGCCGACGCCCATCGCCCACTCGACGAGCTTCTTCTTCGCCCCCTTGGCCTCCTTCAGCTTCCCCGTGATGCCCGCGTGGAACTTCTCCCAGATCCGAGGCACCCCGAAGAAGACCGTGGGCTGGACCTCCTTGATGTTGTCGGGGACCTTCTCGATGGACTCGGCGAAGTAGACCTGGGCGCCCGACGTGACGGGCCCGTGGATAGAGAACATCTGCTCAGCGATGTGGCTGAGCGGGAGGTAGCTGAGCGAGCAATCGTGCGCGCCGAGATCGGTGAGCTGCACGGCGAGCTTCGCGGTCCACGCGAGGTTCTCGTGCGAGAGCATCACGCCCTTCGGCGGCCCCGTCGTGCCCGAGGTGTAGATGAGCGTCGCGAGCCCGCCGGGCTCGAGCGCCGCGAGGCGCGCGAGGAAGTCGGACTCGGGCGTCCCAGACGACTTCGCCAGGAACGCCTCCCAGCTCATCACCATCGGGTCGTCGATCTTCGGGCCCCCCGCCATCATGACGACGTGCGAGAGCTTGGGCAGCTCGTCGCGCTTGGCCTTCACCTTCTCCCATTGCTCGCGGTCCTCGACCAGGATCAGCGGCGACTCCGAGTGCCCGATGATGTACGCGACCTCCTCGGCCGAGCAGGTGGTGTAGATGCCCGCGGGCGCGCCGCCGACCGCCATGCAGGCCAGGTCGAGGATCACCCACTCGGGGCGGTTGAACCCGAGGATCGTCACCGTCTGGCCAGGCTGAAAGCCCAGGCTCATGAGCGCGCGGCCCGCGCGCTTCACCTCGTCGCCGTACTCGGCCCAGCTCTTCGCCTTCCAGATGCCCCCTTCGCGCACGTGGTAGGCGGGCGCGTTGGGGCGGCGCTTGGCCTGCTCCAGCAATCGGGACGGAATCGTATCGGCCACCTCACGCTCCTCCGGGACGCATCAGGGAGACACCCCGCCCCCTCGGCCGGCCCCGACGAGGCCGGCGCGTCCGCGGGGCGCATCCTACGCGAGCCGGGCCTGGAAGGGAACGCGCGCGAGGCGCGCTCGCCAGGAGAATGACGCTCACCACACGAGCTCACCCCCAAGAACCACATTCATCGCGCGCAAGCTTGGGCTGCGACCGCGACGCTCACCAGACCGAGCTTTCGTCCTCGCGCGACCTCGGACCACGAGGCGACACTCACGGAGTCGAGCGGCGTGCCGAGACCGACCGCTACGAGCGCGAACAGGCGCTACGGGCAGGAGCAGGAGCAGCTCTCGCAGGCGGTGCTCCACTGGCAGGAGCTGAGGCAGAACTGCCAGTTCCGCCCGCCGGAGGGGCAGCACCGCCACCGACCGCCCGCGACCCCCGAGTCGCTCACGTGATCACAAGCGGCGCCCGTGCGAAGCCGGCACGCGCTCCAGGTGCAGCTCGCGGTGCAGACCTGCTCGGTGCAGGGGCTCGTTCGGTCCGGACACGAGCGCGTCTGTCCGGTCTGGCAGACGCCCCCGCCGCTGCAGGTCCCGTAGCTTCCCCACGCGCCCCACTCGCAGCTGCTCGAGCAGGTGCGGGTGCGCGACTGGCGGCCGAGGTTGCAGTTCCCGCACGCTCGTTCCTCGGTGTCGACGGCGCCCGCGGTGCACTCGTTCACGCCAGGCTCGGAGCAAGCGGACCAGCCGCCCCACTCGCCCCACTCGCAGCTCGCGCCGCAGCTTCGGGTGCGCTCCTGGGTCCCGCGGTTGCACGCCCCGCAGCTGCGGGTCTCGCGCGCGATCTCGCCCGGCATGCAAGCGCCGCCCCCGCTGCACTCGCTCACGTCGAGCCACATGCCCTCGACGCACTCTTGCGTCCGGGTGCCGCAGGTCCCGCAGCTCGCCTCGCGCGGAGGTGTGCCAGGAGCGCAGTCGCAGGTGAGCGGCGCGCTGCACGCCGACCAAACTCCGGCCGTGCAGCTCTCGCTCCCGACCCCGCACGCGCTCGTGCACGTCCGCTCCGCCTCGGTGCCCACCTCGGGGTCGTCGTCGTCGCAGTCGATCTCGGCTGGGATCCCGTCTCCGTCTCGGTCTTCTCCCGGCATCACGCAGCGGCCCGACACGCACTCCGCCCCTGGTGCGCACATGGGCACACAGCTCATGGCGGGGACGTCGCTGGTCTGGGCGTCACGCCCGGCCGAGCCATCGCGTCGTCGGGTCGGGTCGTCCTCGCCGGACCCAGACGCGCAAGCGCTGACCACGAAGAGCACCCCGACGACGACGATGCGCATCCGAACGAGGATACCAGAAGTGAGTGCCGCTCGCGACGCGAGCTGGGGACGACCGACCATGCCAACCATAGAGAACGACCTTCGCATGCACTCGGCACGCCAACCAGCGGCCGGCGATCCCACGTGATTCGACCATCGCTCTGCCAGTCCCCCGCCCACGGGCGCTGACCTAAGCGGGCGAGCCCGGGTCATCCTGGCGGAGGACCACGGCGCTGCCGAAGAGCACGCTCGCCCCCGCTTCGCAGCTCGACACGAGGGCCGAGGCTTGGCGGTCTGGTACGGTAGCTCGCGCAATCAGCGGAGCCTTCGTCGCCCGCCCCACCACGCGGACCCCCCAGTCGGGATTTCCCCAAACGCGCTGGGCGGGCCGTTGGGGCCGTGGTACAAGGTGGAGGGACGGGAGGAGTGGCCGAGCGGTCGAAGGCGGCGGTCTTGAAAACCGCAGGTCCCAACGGACCCAGGGGTTCGAATCCCTTCTCCTCCGCCAACCCGAGCGAGCGTTCATGAGCACGCACCCGCACGCCGACGATGTCCTCCGCACTTGCCCGCGCTGTCGGTCCGAGGTGGTCGCGGAGCGTCACGAGAGCGGGACCGTTCGGACGTTCTTGTGGCGCTGCACGTGCGGATGGAGCCGCGCCGTGTCGGAATCAGGCGTGCTCGCGCGGCGTCGCCTGCTCGAGGAGCTCGCCGCGAAGCAGCGGGAGCGCACCGGTCATGACGGCGGCAGCGACGATGGCAACGGCCGGGGCGACCGCGGTGGCGCCGAGCCGTCTGGCTGAGCTCACGAGCTGGCGAGTCTCGTGAGCGTCGCGAGCGACCTCGACTGGCGGCAACGGCGGCAGCGACGATGGCAACGGGGCGACCGCGGCGGCGCCGAGCCGTCTGGCTGAGGTCACGAGCTGGCGAGTCTGTCGAGCGTCGCGAGCGACCGCGTCACGATCGACTGGCCCGAGCCGCGTGTCCCGCTCGGCAGACGTCGGGGCGAGGTTCGTGCCCGCGCACCAGGGCTCCCAAAGCGGCTGGGACGTGGTCCACACCCAGGGAACGAGGGCGAAGCGGCACGGCGTGACTCTTTCGAGAGTTACCATTGGCACGCGAGGCCGACCGCGGTATATGGGCGCATCGACGCCCGCGCGACGCGGGCCACGAGGGAGGAACGATGAGCACCGCGGTCGAGCGCATTCTTCAGAACTACGCGGGCGAGTCCCCTGGCGTCATCGGCAACCTGCGCCGACTCATGATGACCGGGCGCCTCGCGGGCACCGGGAAGATGGTCATCCTCCCGGTCGACCAAGGCTTCGAGCATGGCCCCGCCCGCAGCTTCCAGCCGAACCCCGCGGGCTACGACCCGCGCTATCACGCGCAGCTCGCGGTCGAGAGCGGCTGCAGCGCGTACGCGGCGCCGCTCGGCTTCATCGAGGCCATCGCCCACGAGTACGCCGGCACGTTGCCGCTGATCCTCAAGGTCAACAACAGCGACGTCCTCGGCGGCGGCGACGCGCCGATCTCCGCGGTGACCTCGTCGATCGACGACGCGCTCCGGCTCGGCTGCAGCGCGATCGGCTACACGATCTACCCGGGCAGCCCCGAGCGGAACCGCATGTACGAGGATCTCCGCGAGCTCATCGCTGCGGGGCGTCAGGTGGGCCTCCCCACGATCGTGTGGGCCTACGCGCGAGGCAACATGCCGAAGGACGCAGAGACCGCGGTCGACGTCATCGCGTACGCGGCCCAGATCGCATGCCAGCTCGGCGCCCACGTCGTGAAGGTCAAACCGCCCACGGGCGACGTCTGGCACAAGGAAGCCAAGAAGCACTACGAGAGCATCCCGCACGCGACGCTCGAGGAGCGCATCCGCCACGTCGTCAAGAGCGCGTTCGACGGCAAGCGGATCGTGATCTTCTCGGGCGGCGCCGCGAAGGGCAAGGACGAGGTCATCGCCGAGGTCCGCGAGATCGCGGCCGGCGGCGGCTTCGGCTCGATCATGGGCCGGAACGCCTTCCAGCGGCCCCACGCGGAGTCCATCGAGCTGCTCCACGCGGTGATGGACGCCTTCGCCTCCGCGAAGTGAGCCATCGACACCGAAGCCCCGTCGGAGCGTGCTCCGGCGGGGCTTCGCCGTTCCGTCGGCGTGTCCACCACAGGGTGGCCGCGAGAGGCGCCGCGACGATCAGTTCGAGTCGGAGGTCGTCACGCGCACGACCTCTTCGATGGTCGTCACGCCCTGGGTGACCTTCTCGAGGCCCGACATGCGGAGGGTCTTGATGCCCTCGCGGATCATCTCCTGCTTGAGCTCGGCCGTCGAGCAGCCTTGCAAGACCATCTCCTTGAGGCGGTCGGTGAAGGGCATGACCTCGTAGAGCGCGATGCGGCCCTTGTACCCGCTGTCGTTGCAGGTGCGGCACCCCGTGCCCCGATAAGTCTTCACCGTGGGGATCTCGTCGTTCTTGAAGCCGACGTCGAGGAGCGCCTGCTTCTCCGTCGGGATCTCGACGCGGCAATCGGCGCAGATCTTCCGCGCGAGGCGCTGCGCCACGACGAGGTTGAGCGACGCCGTCACGAGGAAGGGCTCGACGCCCATGTTCAAGAGGCGCGTGACGGTCGACGGCGCGTCGTTCGTGTGCAGGGTCGAGAGGACGAGGTGGCCGGTGAGCGCGGCCTTGACCGCGATCTCGGCCGTCTCGAAGTCGCGAACCTCGCCGACCATGATGATGTCGGGGTCCTGGCGCAGGAACGAGCGCAGCGCCGCCGCGAAGTTCAGGCCGATGTCCTCGTGCATCTGGACCTGGTTGATGCCCGTGAGGTTGAACTCGACCGGATCCTCGGCGGTGCTGATGTTCGTCTCGCTGTCGTTCAGCTCGGAGAGCGCGGAGTAGAGCGTCGTCGTCTTACCCGAGCCGGTCGGGCCGGTCACGAGGACCATCCCGTAGGGTTGATGGATCGCGTATTTGAAGTCGGCGAGCGCCTTCGCTTCGAAGCCGAGCTTGAGCATGTCGAGCTGCAGGTTCGACTTGTCGAGGAGGCGCAGGACGATCTTCTCGCCCCAGAGCGTCGGCAGCGCGGAGACGCGGAAGTCCATCTCGCGGCCCTTGCCGAGCTTCAGCTTGATGCGGCCGTCCTGGGGCAAGCGGCGCTCGGCGATGTCGAGCGAGGCCATGATCTTGAGGCGCGACGCGAGCGCGTTCTTCATCTTCGACGGCGGCGCCATCTCCTCGTGGAGCACTCCGTCGATGCGGTACCGGACGCGGAGCGTCTTCTCGTAGGGCTCGACGTGGATGTCCGACGCGCCCTTCTTGATCGCATTGAGCAGGATGGCGTTGCAGAGCCGGACGACCGGGGCGTCCCCGGATTGGCGCTCGAGGTCGATGAGGTTGACGTCGTCGTCGTCGCCGGCGACCTCGATGTCGCCCTCCTCGAACCCCTCCATGATGTCGTCGTAGTCGATCTCCGGCGCCTGATAGTACCGCTCGATCGCCTTCTGGATCGCCGCCTCGGAGCTGACGACGGGCTCGACGTTGTAGCCCGTGAGGAACTTGATGTCGTCGATGGCGTGGAGGTTCGAGGGGTCGGCCATCGCCACGATGAGCGACGCGCCCGCGCGCGAGACGGGGATGATCTTGTGCCGCTCGCAGACCTCCTGGGTGATGAGCTTCAGGACGTCGGGGTCGATCTCGTACTCGGAGAGATCGATGGCCTGCACGCGGTACTGCTGGCTTAGGAACTCGGTGATCTCCTGGTCGGAGATGAAGCCCATCTTGGCGAGCGCGTAGCCGAGACTCACGCCGTCCTTCTTCTGGGTGTCCTGCGCGACGCGAAGCTGCTCGAGGCTGATCCGGCGGGAACGAACGAGTAGCTCTCCGAGGCGATTGCTCATGTGGTCGAGGTCCTTGGCGGCGGGGGTCGACCCCGGGTCAGCGCCCAGGGGCCGAGTGTGATGCGAGCGGAAGCATACACCACGTCGGCGCCGTCCTGGGTGGGCGTCGCGAGCCATGAGGTGCGCGCGGTCTCGGCGCGACGAGGGACCCAGGCCCCGTCGCGCTCGCGCCGCCGCCCGCGTGGCGTGGCGTGAGGCGCCCACGACCCGTTGGGCCGCCACGCTCGCCCCCACGAGGCGAGGCGGCGCCTCCGACGAGATCCTGTCCGATGCCGCGGCCAGCGAGGGATGACGAGCGCGCGGCCAGGCGGCGTTGGCACACCGCGCGGGGCCCGGTAGATTCCCGCCGGTGAGCACGATGCGGCGCCTCTTCTCCACCGCGTTCCGGCGCGCCCGCCGAGCCGAGGGGCGCGGAGACTACCGAGAAGCGGCCGCGTTTTACGCCGAGGCCGACGCCCCGGAGGAGGCCGCCAAGGCCCTCCTCTTCCACGCCGCCCGCGCGCGCACGCTCGACGAGCGCCTCGCCGCCTATCGGGACGCCCTCCGCTGGCTCCCCGAGGGGCACCCGCGCCGCGACGACGTCGAGTCCCGCGTCGGCCTCGCCATCCTCGACGAGGCGCAGCGAAGGGGCGCGCACGGCGCCGACGATCGGCGGCGTCTCGAGGAGGCCGCCGAGACCCTCGAGCGCGTCGACCGCCCGCTCGAGGCCGCGACCGCCTGGGAGCTGCTCGGTCGCCGCGAAGACCTCGCGCGCTGCCTGCAGAAGGCCGGCGAGGTCGAGCGGCTCGAGGCGCTGCTGGACGAGGGGACGGAGGCCGCGCGTCGCGAGCGGCGCCTGCGACACCTCGTCTCGGACTACGAGATGTCGATGGCGGTGGGCGCGCGGGTCGAGGCCCGCGACGCGCTCCGCGAGGCGACGAAGCTCGCGCCGGACGATCGGTCCCTCGCGGACCTCGCGCGGCGCCTCGAGGCGCGCTGGCTCACCGGGCGCCGCGTGGTGCTGCGGGTCGACGGTCGCGACGTGCACTTCATCGGCCGCGCCAGCGCCGTCCTCGGCCGGGACGCCGACGTGATCGTGCGCGGGACCAGCGTCTCGCGGCGGCACACGGAGCTCGAGCGCACCCCCGAAGGCGTGCGGATCCGCGACCTCGGCAGCCGCAACGGCACCCTCGTCCGCGGCCTCCCCATCGCTGGCGAGCTCCTCGCGGACGGGGAGACGACGATCGGCCTCGGCGATGACGTCGAGGTGCGCGTCATCCCGGAAGGAGCGGGGATGCGCCTCGTCGTCGAGCGCGGCCTCGACCGAGACCTCGTCGCGCTCCTCGGCGTGGGCACACTGCCGGTCCCCGGGCTCGACGCGACGGTCGCCTTCCCCGACGGGAACGCGACCCTCTACCCGCCCGCCGGGCGGGCGCTCCACCTCGGCGAGCAACGCGTCGCGGCGCCGATCGTCCTCTTGCGCGAGGACCGGATCACGTTCGAGGGCCACGCGATGGAGGTCGTGTGATCATCGCCGCGCGCGGAGGCCCGCTCCCCTTCGAGGGCCCCTTCGAGGGCGAGGGGAGGGAGGTCGCGTGATCTGGAAGCGGTTCCGCCGGCGCCGAGAGGCCGCCGCCCCCCCCTCTCCGCCCGCTCCTGCCGAGGAGCCGAAGAAGCCCCCGCCGCCCCGACGGCGCACCCCGGAGGAGCGGCTCGCCACGTTGGCCGAGGGGACCGAGGTCCCGGACGCCTCGCAGGCCGTCGCGCTCTTCGAGCAGCTCCTCGGCGAAGGGCGCGCGGCGCGGGCGCTCGACCTCGCCCGGCGGCTGCTCGACCGCTTCGAAGGCCCCGCGACCGTGCCCCTCGCGCTGCGGGTCGCCGAGACGCTCGCGTCGCGCGGCGACGACGAGGGCGCGGCGGCGCTGCTCGCCCCGCTCGTCGCCTCCACCGGCGCGCCGCTTCCGGCGCTCGTGCTCTCCGCCGAGATCGCCGAGCGCGCGTCCCGAGACGAAGAGGCCCGCATCCTCTACGAGCGCGTGCTCGCGCACGACCTGGACTTCCCGCGCGCCCGCGAGCGCGCGCAGCGGCTCCGAGAGCGCGCCGCGGGGCGACCGGAGGCGCTCGCGGGCGCGACGCTCGCGACCGAGGGCGCGATGGCGCGCGGGCGTTATCGCGTGGAGAGCGAGCTCGGGCGCGGCGGCGCGGGGACGGTCTTCGCGGCGTTCGACATCCGCCTCCGGCGGCGGGTGGCGCTGAAGGTCTACCACGGCCGCGGTCGCGTCGAGCGCGAGCGCCTGCTCATCGAGGCGCGCACCCCCGCCCGGCTCGAGCACCCAGGTGTCGTCCGCGTCTTCGACCTCGATCCGCCGCTCGGCGCGATCGCGATGGAGCTGGTCGGCGGGGGCGCGATCCGCCGCGAGCTCGGCCGCGGGCCCATCCCCGTCGCGCGGGCGCAGCGGTGGCTGTCGACCTTCGTCGACGCCCTCGGCTTCGTGCACGCTGCGGGCTTCGTCCACCAGGACATCAAGCCGTCGAACCTGTTGCTCCGCGACTGCGACCGCGTCGTGCTCACCGACTTCGGCTTGGCGCTGCGGATCGGAGAGGGACGCCCGGGCGCGCTCGGCGAGGGGACGCTTCAGTATATGTCACCCGAGCAACGCGCGAACGCCCCCGCCGCGCCCTCGATGGACGTCTTCGCGCTCGGCGTGACGTTGCGCGAGATCAGCGAAGCGACCCTCGACGCGCCAGAGCTCTGGAGCGAGCTCGCCGCGGCGTGCACGCGCCGCGACGCGAGCGCGCGCCCGTCGCTCGCCGAGCTCGCCGCGGCCCTCGCGGTCGCCTGAGCCTCGCGGTCGCCTGAGCCGCTCGCTCTCCGAGCTCGCCGCGACCCTCGTGGTCGCCTGAGCCGCTCGCTCTCCGAGCTCATCGTAGCCGCCTGAGCCGCTCGCACCTCGTGGTCGCCTGAGCCGCTGAGCCGCTCGCTCCCCGAGCTCGTCCCGACTTGGCCGCTCGGGCCGCCGCGTGGATGCCTGATCCGCACGTCGACTCGCGGCCGACGCCTGCGCGTCGCGTCAGCGCATGATCTTCATCTGCGGCTTATTCGGCACGTAGCCCTCGCGCTGGAGGACCTCGGTGGCGAGCCGCTTCAGATCCGGGTGCGCGCCCTTCTGCAGGAAGGCCCCGAGCTGGTTCGGGTCGATCTTGGCCAAGCGCATCATCGCGGTCCGGGCGCGGCCCTTCTTCTTCACCTTCAGCCAGGTGAAGACCTGCGCGCGCCAGAGGAAAGCCTGAATCTCACCGTAGGCCGGGTCGTCGGGGGAGTAGTCCTCGAGGACCTTGACGGCCTCGTCCTCCTTGCCGGTCCGCGCCCAGCACTCGGCCATCACGGCGGCGTAGAGCGCCTTCTGCTTGGGCTGCGCCTGCCCGTCGAGCTTGATCTCGTCGACCAGGGGCCGCGCCTCGGACGTCCGGTTCTGCAGCAGATACATGAGCGCGAGCTGAGAGCGCACGTCGTTCTGGAGGATCTTCGGCGCCTTCTTGAGGTCGATGCCCTCGAGGATGCGGATGGCCTCCTTGGGGTCCTCCTGGGCGACGAGCTGCGCCTGCGCCACGGCGGCCATCACGTCGTTCGCGCCCTTGTCGGAGAGCGCGGCGATCGCGGCCTTGCGCCCCTCGTCGCCCTGCGCGCCCTTGAGGATCTCGACGATCGCGGTCGACTTGCGCATCAGGCGCCAGACGTAGAGCGCGAAGCCGAGGACGACCGCGGTCAGCACGCCCGCGACGACGAAACCCCAGATCCCGACCCAGACGCTCAGCATCCCCGCGAGCACCCAGAGGACGGCGACCGCGACGCCAATCTGCGCGATCACCTTCCAGTTCATCTTGGGCATCTCGAGCTGCTCGAGGGCAGCGTTCGGATCCATGCGGCCCGGCGCGGGCTTGGTCTTGTTCTTGGCCACGACCGCCGAGTCATTCCACGTCAAGCCCTCCCCCGCAAAGAGAGCTCGTGAGCGAAGCGCACACGCCAACAACCTCGCCCGCAGGGCGAGCGGATGCGCGCGAAGCGCGCGAAGCCGAACGGGAGGCCCCTCGGCCGGGGGCGAAGCCCCCGAGAGAGAGCCGTAGGACGCTGACCGGAGCGGAGCGCAGGGAAGCGTCCAAGGCGGAGGGGTGCGGGGAGCCCACTCCCCGCCTCGTGAGCGAAGCGCGAAGCGCGCAGCGAACAAAAAAAGTCAGCGCGGGATGGGCTTGAGGTTCAAGCCGCCGGCGTAGGCGTAGCTCACGAAGGCGTCGAAGCCGTAGACGGTGATGCCCACCGGGGCGTCCGCCACGATGGTATGCGGGCCGTCGTTCTGGACTCCCTCGCGGACGTTGTCTCGGCTCCGGCCGCCGCCGCCGTCGTTGTCGTCACACTCCGGATCGCGCTCGATGTCGCAGAGCCGACCGACCTCGGGGAACGAGAACTGACAGCGGTAGATCACCTGCCGCGGCGGCGGATCCCCCGGCATGCGCTCGATCCCGTCCGCGGCCGAACGCGTGCAGAGCGCGGGCTTGGTCGGGTCGACGACGGGCGATCGCTCGAAGAGCTCGGTCATCGGCACGCCGTCGAGGATCACGCGCGTGTCGGCGTCGGCCGTGATGATCACGAAGTCGAAGGCGTAGAGCGTCGGCGTCAGGAAGACGTACTCCTGACGGTATTGCTCGATCGGCGGGACCGCGATGATCGAGGGATCGCCGCCCGGGTAGTAGCTCGGGATGCCCGTGACCTGCTGCGAGGCGATGGTCTGGAGCACCGCCACCGGGACGTTGTTCATGCTGCTCAGCAAGAAGTCCTGGTTCGCGGTGATGATGACGTCCTCGTATTGCGAGAGCTCGAAGCGATCCCAGGGCGGCGGCAACGTCGTCGTGAGCACGGTCGTCCCGGGCGCCACCGCGAGGACGCGGACGTACTCCGGCTCGTCGACGACCGCGACGCTGTCCACCGCGGGGTTGGTGAAGGCCGCGTTCAGCGCCGCCGTGCGCCGCGGCATCCGCGCGATCATGAAGCTCGCGCCGAGCACGTCGTCGCTGAAGAGCTGCTCCTCGAGGTGGTCGGCGCAGCACTGGCGGGTCGCGTAGGTGTCGAAGCGCGGGGCGTCCGACGCCTCGCTGCCGACGAAGACCGACACGGGCGCGGTCGCGTCGACGCGTGTGCCCGTGAAGTCCGCGTTGAAGCCCTGGGTCTCGAGGTTCAGGACGTCGAAGGGGCGCAGCACGGTCTCGATCACCGAGCCCGGCCGGCCCTCCGCGATGCCCGCCGCCGGGTTGCCGACGACACGCACGACGTTCGGCCCGAGCGTGACGGTGACGTTGGAGGCGTCCGCGCCACCGAGGATGGTCAAGAACGCGCGGAGATCCTCGTCGTCGCGTGAGGTGTCGAAGTCCCGGTCCGCGCAGGTCGGATCGACCCGCGGATCACAGTCACCGTCCGCGATCGTCTGCGGCCACCCGACGACGGTGTAGCGGCTGCCGATGGCGCTGGTCGGGAAGAGCAGCGAGGCGTCGTTCGAGAAGACGCCGGCGTTCGAGAGCGGGTTGAACTGATAGGCGATGATCGGGAACTGGGAGCGGACCCGATAGGCCGCCGCGCTGAGCGCGGTGTGGGTCCCGTCGTTCATGCCCGTCGCGGTCGGCGAGTTGCGGCAGAAGCACGGCGGCGCGCCCCCCGCGCTGCAGACGCAGGACTCGCCCACCGGGCACGCCGCGGTCGGACTGGCGCAGACGCGGTTGCTGCTCGAGCCGTCGACCTCGCGCCGCGGGAGGTTCAGCGTCTCGAGGTCGCCGGGAGCGAGCGTGACCCGGCGCACCTCGCGGATCATCGGCTCGTCGCCGTAGGCGGCGTCGTTCACCTCGACGATCACCTCCGTCGGGAGCGGGCTCGGGTTCGAGACGACGATGGCGTATTGCTGTGCAGAGGCGTCGCGCCCGCGCCCCAGCGACGCGTTGTCGAGGTCTGCCGCGTAGAACTCGCAGCCCTGGTAGCTGCGGTCCTCGATGGCCAGCTCGCAGAGGTTCCGACAGAAGCCCTCGCGGCAGACGTTCCCCTCGGAGAGCTCGCAGGTCTCGATGAGCTCGTAGTCGTTGCCCGTCTCGTCGCAGAGTACGACGTCCTGCCCGCGGCAGCCTCGCCGACCGGGGTCGCAGACGACGCAGCCGAGGTCCATCACGCAGAGCAGCGGCCGCTCGTCGGGGCCCCGCTGAGCGGCGCAGTCCTCCGTCCGCGTCGAGAGGAACTCGCCGTTCTCCACGCAGGTATGCCAGACGCTGCCGATGCAGCCGCGCGACTCGAGGGTCCAGCAGACGAACCCTCCGTCGACGAAGGGGCTCGCATCGACGGTGGCGTCGAGGCGTCCCGGAGTGCCGCTGTCGCAGGCCGCCAGGGCAGCTAGCGCGAGGAGAAGCGAAGAACGTTTCATGAGCGGGTCTCAGCGTAGCAGCGGGCGGCGGGGCCCACGAGGATCGGAGCGTCCCGCCGCGCGCCGAGAGGTCGGCGGCGCGAGGACGACTCCGCGGGTGGCCCGGCGCTCACCGCTGGGCCGTGAAGATGTCGAGGGCCCAAGCGCTCCAGCGGTTCTGGTCGAGGTCGCCATAGGTGATCTCGTTGAAGTCGCGGCCGGGGATGCGCACGGCGTAGATGGCCCAGGTCACGAACCCGGTCGGGATGTCGTTGATCTCGGGGATCGACTGCAGGTTCGGGATCGGCGCCTCGGTGATCGTGCCGGGGACGAAGTGGCGCCACGCGGGGTTGCCGTCGCTCCCGTACATCAGGACGAGGTAGAAGGTCGGCGTCAACCCGCCGTCCGCCTGCCACCGCAGCACCCGGCTGCTCGGGATCCGCTCGCCGAACGCCGGCGCGGTGGGCACGGGGATCCCCACCCAGCCGTCGAGGATCACGTCTCGGTGGACGTCGCGGACGCCGTTGCGCACGACGTGCGTGGACGGATCGTCCTGGAAGTCGCCCGTCACCCACGACGCCTCGACGCGGTAACGACCGTCGGCCAACGCGCCGAACATCGAGGGCTGCGAGTAGAACCGCACCGGCCGCGTGGCCGTTCGCTGGGTCGCCACGTCGATGCGCGCGTTGTTGACGCGCCGAACGATGAGCCCCTCGCCCCCGAGATCGATGTCGGCCTGCACGACGAAGCGGTCGGGGCCGTTGCGACCGGGCCCGGGCAGGCTCTCGAGCCGGACGTCGAGCTGGTGGTCGAGGGGGATGTTCATCACGATGTCGACGTCACGACGCTCTTCGCCGGGGCCGACGACGACGTTTCGCGCGACGCCCATGGCGTACGGTCGGAAGTCTCGCGAGGCGACGTTCTCGAGACCCGCGATCGCGTAGACGGCCATCGCGCCGGGTCGGACGAAGATGCGGTAGGGGAAGCCTCGCGACCCCGGCCGCTCCTCGCGAATCCGGGAGACGCCTCCGCCGAGCGAAGGGTCGGGGTTGACGCAATAGATGCTGTCGCCCGGGCACGGCTGCGTCGCGTAGACGTAGGCGACGCGGACCCACCCCTCGCGCTCGGGCGGGAGGATCTCCCACGGGTTCGGGCCGAACTCGGCCGGCCCGAGGAAGACGAGCTCGCCGTGGACGAACGAGCCTTGGCGGCCGCGCCCCGTCGGCGGGTTCCCCTCGCCCTCCCCGCAGGCGGGATCCTGCCAAGGCACGAGGAAGATGGTGACGTCGCGCGCGTCGAACGCGACGAACGACGTCTTCTCGTAGCAATGCTTGGCGGCGTGCACCGTCGCGGGGGGCACCACGTCGGGGCCGCTGAAGGTGATCTGCCCCGTCAAGCCGGTGAGCCCCTGGTGCTCGGTGGTGAGGTCCTCACCGAGGATGACGAAGGCCTCGGGGACCGCCATGCCGGTCATGGCGTCCAGCACCGTCACGTTCAACGTGCCGAGCAGGGGCCCCCCGCCGAGCCCGCCGTCGAAGGGGTCGGAGCTCTCGTAATACTCGAACGCCTCCTCCAAGGTCACGAGCGCGCCGTCCTCGCCGCGCAGCCACGTCACGTCCGCGAAACCGACGACGCCCGCGGGCGCGCGGCAGGTCACGACGTTCTCGCTCACGACCTCGACCCCAGTGCAAGGCACGCCCTCGAAGAGGAAGACGTCGCCCTCGGCGAACCCGGTGCCCTGCCCCGTGATGGTCACGAAGGTCCCCCCCGACGACGAGCCGCGGGTCGGCTCGAGGTAGAAGGCGTCGTAGGTGTAGCCACTCGCGAGGGTCGCCTCGCGCTCGCCTGCGCGGACCGTGACGTCCGCCGGGCCAGGTTCGCCTGCGGGCAGGACGATGCCGAGGCGGCTGGCGTCGATCCAGGTGGTGTCGGCGGGCTGGACGAGGCGACCACCGACCCAGACCTCCGCGTCCTCCGTGAAGCCCGCGCCGCGGACGATCGCGTCGTTGCCGCCAATGAAGGGGCCGTGGTTCGGCGAGACGCGAACGACGAGCAGCTCGTCGCCGAGCCCCGAGTCCGGGAAGTCGCGCCCCGTGTCCCGCCCCGCGTCCGCGGCGGCAGCGCGTGGTGAGGGAGGCGGGGTCAAGGTGACGATGTCCGAGCACCCGACGGTCAACAGGAGGGCGACCGACGCCCACGCCCCCCTGTGGCCCGCTCCTCCGACTCGAATTGCGCTCGTCATGGCTCCCCTTCGCGCCCCGCAGGGGCGTGCCCCGACCCCGCACGGGCGGTAGAGTCAAGTATCGGGGCAAGGGTCCTGGCGTCAAGCGGAGCCTGAGCCCTCCTCGCGCGGAGGTTCGGCGACCTGGTCGGCCGCGTTTCGCTCGAAAGGCCCGCGGCTCATCGCCCCGTGCTATCCGTCCTCGTAGTCGGCATCCTGCCCCTTCGCCCCCGTGAAGCTCCTCCGCCTCGTCATCAGCGACTTGCACCTCGGCAGCGGCAGCCGGCCGGGGGAGCTCAACCCGTACGAGGACTTCTTCCACGACGACCGCTTCGCGGAGCTCATCTCGCACTACCTCGCGAAGACGGGCGTGGACGAGAGCATCGAGCTCATCCTCAACGGCGACATCTTCGACCTGCTGAAGATCCGGATCGGCGGCGTGTGGCCCGTCGAGATCACCGACGCCATCGCCACCGAGAAGCTGCGCCAATGCCTCGATGGGCACCCAGTGGCGGTCCGCGCGCTCAAGGACTTCATGGCGCGCCCCCACAACCGCATCACGTACCTGCCTGGCAACCACGACCTCGACATGTGGTTCCCCGGTCCGCAGGAGCTCCTCCGGCGCTACATCGCCCCCGAGGCGGCGGATCGCGTGCGCTTCGTGACCCAGACCGACACCTATTATTTGCCGGACGGGATCCAGATCCGGCACGGACACCAGCTCGAGCGCATCCACAAGGTCGACTACCGCAACATGACCCACACGCTGCCGGACGGGCGCGAGATCCTCTCGCTGCCCTGGGGCTCCATCTGGATCCTCGAGGTCATGAACCCGATGAAGACCTTCCGGAGCCACATCGACCGGATCCAGCCGCTCGGGCGCTTCATGATCGCCTCGCTCTTCCTCGACCCGGCCTTCGTCATCCGCTTCCTCTGGCTGTCGACGAAGAACTTCCTCCGGCACCGCGTCTTCAAGATCAGCGCGTGGCGCGATCGCATCCGCAAGGTGCCCGAGCTGCTGCGGGACGAGGTCATCTCGCTCACGGGCGGCTACGACGAGCACGCGATCCGCGAGCTGACGCGCATGCGCGGCGCGCACACGCTGATCATCGGGCACAGCCACGGGCCCCGCTACCTGCAGCTCCCCAACGGCAAGACGCTCGTGAACACGGGGACGTGGGTGAAGATGATCAACCTCGACCTGCACCACCTCGGTCAGGACAGCGGGCTCACCTACGCCGTGATCGACTACGACGACGAGGGGAAGCCACGGACGCGGCTGATGCGCTGGTTCGGGAGCCGCAAACCCTACGAGGTCGTCCCCTATGCGGACTGACGGATCGCGCGGCGCCCCCATGCACGAATCGTCGCGTTCGCGTCACGCCGCGGTGACCGACCGGGGCGCGCGAACGGCGCAACGACACGCGCGGCCGCGGCGCGCCACGACGCGCGCGACCGCGGCGCGCCACGACGCGCGGCCGCGGCGCGTACCACGACGCGCGCGCTCCTCGCCCTCGCCCTCGTCTCGTTCGGCGCGCGCGGCGCGGCGGTCGCCCTCGAGCTGAGGCTCCCCCCCCGCCTCGTGGTCGGAGATCGCGCGCATCGTCCTCGTCGCCGACGTCCCGCCGGACGTGCCGGTCCTCGTCACGCCGACCCACGAGGGCACCGCGGTCGAGGTGGTGCGTGGGCGGCTCACGCGGGCCGACGCGGCAGATCCGCGGGCGCGCCCGCTGCGCTTCCCCATCCCGATCGTCGCCAAAGAGAGCGGGGTCGGCGTGGTGCGGGCGACGGTGACGACCTTCGAGTGCGTCGGCGACGACTGCCAGCCTCGCGAGCGCGACGTGCGCCTCACGCTGCGCATCGAGCGCGACTGAGCTGACACGCCGGACGACGGTCTCGGACGACGGTCTCGGATGACGGTCTCGGATGACGGTCTCGGAGGCGGCGTGGCTTGCGCCGATCCCCGGCGAGGTCACCCTTCGCCCGTGCCCTCCATGACCGTCGCCGAGGTCGAGTCCGCGTTCCAGCCCCTCCGCGGTCGGTACGTCTGGGGGGCGCGCGTCGGCCGCGAAGAGCTGCTCTCGTTCGAGGTCGGGGAGCCGACGCTCGAGATCGACGAGACGGTGGGGCGGGATGGGACGCGCCGGCGCGTGGTCGCGCCGCGTGGGCGATGGCGCTTGGCGCTCGTCGACTGCCGCTTCGAGCTCGCCTTCGAGGGCGAGACCGACGCGACCGACGAGCACGGCGCGGGGACCATCGAGCGGGCGGCGCAGCGGCTCTCGGGTCAGGCCCTGACCCTCGTCAGGGCGCGCGGCGACGAGCTCCGCCTCGACTTCGACCTCGGCGCGACCCTGCGCGTGTGGCGACACCCACAGAGCGAGGCGGGCGCGGTGCTCTGGGAGCTCTCGAGCCCCGAGGGCGCGCACCTCTTCCGCTCGTAGCCGCTCGTAGCCGCGCGGCCCGTCGAGGGGCTCCGCGAAGGAATCCGAGGGGAGCAGCGACTGGCTCGGTTCGTGCTGGAGCGTTGCCACGAGAGCGAGCGCCCATGACGAAACCCTTGGAAATTCCGCCCCGCACCCCCACCGCGTTGACACCTTGTCATCCTCGACCGACAGATAGTCACAACATGTCCACCACCGAGATCACCGTCGTGATCGTCGACGACGAGGAGTCCAACCTCGTCTCGCTCCGCAAGATCTTCCAGAAGGAGGGCCTGCGCGCGCTCACCGCGGGCTCGGCGCGCGAGGCGCTCGATCTCTGCCGACAGCACCGGGTCGACGTCGTGCTGACGGATCTGATGATGCCGCAGATGAGCGGGATCGACCTCGTGAAGGCGCTCCGCACCGTCGCCCCCGACACCGAGGTCGTGCTCATGACGGCGTACGGCACGATCGAGACCGCGGTGGAGGCGATGCGCGAGGGGGCCTACGACTTCGTCGAGAAGCCCCTCAAGCGCCTGAACATCGTCAAGACGGTGCGAAAGGCGGCCGAGCGTCACGCGCTGGTCGCGGAGAACCGCACGCTGAAAAAGGAGCTGACGGCGCTCCGCCGCTCGAGCGGGCCGCGCGCGCTCGTCGGGTCGAGCCCCGCCCTCCGGCGCGCGCTCGACATCGCGTCACAGGCCGCGCCCTCGACGGCCACGGTCCTCGTGCTCGGCGAGAGCGGCACGGGCAAGGAGCTGCTCGCGCGACACATTCACGACCGCTCGGGCGTGTCCGGCGCCTTCGTCGGCGTCAATCTGGCAGCGCTGCCGGAGACCATCGTCGAGTCCGAGCTCTTCGGGCACGAGCGCGGGTCGTTCACGGGCGCGGTCACCCGTCGAGAGGGCCGGATCGCGCAGGCGGCGGGGGGAACGCTCTTCCTCGACGAGATCGGGGAGCTGAGCCCCGCCGTGCAGGTGAAGCTCCTGCGCGTGCTGCAGGAGGGCGAGTACGAGCCGCTCGGCGGTCGGACGACGAAGGCGAGCTTCCGCCTCATCGCGGCCACCAACCGCGACCTGCGGGCCGCGGTCGAAGCGGGTGAGTTCCGCGAGGACCTCTACTACCGCTTGAACGTCATCGCCGTCACGAGCCCGCCGCTGCGAGACCGCCGCGACGACATCCCGCTGCTCGCAGACCACTTCCTCGCCCTCTACGCGCGCAAGAACGCGCGCGAGCCGCTCGTCCCGAGCCGCGCAGCGCTGGACAAGCTCGTCGCCTACGACTGGCCCGGCAACGTCCGCGAGCTCGAGAACGCGATCGAGCGGGCGGTCGTGCTCGCGAAGGGCGAGACCCTCGAGCTCGAGGACCTCCCCGAGGCGGTGGGGCGCGCCGAGCGTCGCACCGACGAGTCGATGAGCTTCCCGCTCGGGACGCCGCTCGCCGAGATCGAGCGCCGGGTCCTGCACCGCACCTTGGAGCACACCGCGGGCGACAAGCAGCTCGCCGCGCAGCTCCTCGGGATCAGCGCCCGCACGATCTACCGGAAGGTGGGGACGGACCAATGACCCCGGTTGCCAATTTGTCACCCGGCCCCGTGTCCACCCGCGTGTGCTTGCCATCGTGTCGACGGCTCGGCGTCATCGCTCCCCGCCCGCGACGACTTCTTCCATGTTTTTCGGGGATTCTGCTGGAACGACGGGGCATCAGGGGCTAGGCACGCTCGTTGCTGACACCAGGGTCGAACCCCTGCGTCGAAGTCGCCGGAAACACTCGTGGGAAGCCCCAAACACATCGCCATCGCCATCGTCCTCTCGTCGCTCGCGTCGACGGCGTTCTTCCTCGCCCAAGGGACCACCGGCCTGCTCGCGTCGGCCCTGCTCGAGATCGAGCCCACGTCCGCGAGCCCGCGCTCCGGCGTCGCGGCCGCGGTCACGGGCCGGGAGCGTCGGGACGACACGAACATCCTCCGCCGCAACATCTTCGACCACGAACAGGGCTCGATCGTCGACGCGCCCCGGACGGCGTCCGACACGCCCTCCGATGACGTCGAGGTCGGCCCGACGACGGATCCGAGCCTGGTCGACTGGTCGAACCCGCCGACCTGCGAGGGCAGCGTCCGGCTCGTCGCGGCGGTGATGAACCCGGCGAACCCAGACTGGTCCTTCGCCGCGATCGTCGGCACGAGCGGCAAAGCGATGCTCTACCGGCGCGGCCAGAGCGTCGACGGCCGAGAGGTCGTCCACATCTCGAGCAACCGCGTGTTCATGGCGCCCTCGAGCGGCGGCGGCTGCCAGATCAAGATGTTCGGCGACGAGGAGCCGGTCGCCCCGCGCGTCGCCGCCGCGCCCGCCGAGGTCGCCGAGCCGCCGAGCCAGGACTCGGACGGCATCGGCGGCGACGACATGGAAGCGGGCATCCAGCGGATCAGCGACACGAACTTCAACATCGATCGCTCGCTCGTCGACCGCGTCCTCGAGAACCAGGCCGAGCTGATGCGCACGGCGCGCGTCATCCCCCACGAAGAGGGCGGCCGCACCGTCGGCGTCAAGCTCTACGGCATCCGTCGCAACAGCCTGCTCGGCCGCCTCGGCGTCCAGAACGGCGACATGCTGCGCACCATCAACGGCTACGACATGGCGAGCCCCGACAGCGCCCTCGAGGCGTACGCGCGGCTCCGCACCGCCGACCACCTCACCCTCTCCATCGTCCGGCGCGGACAGCCGACGACGATCGACTACAACATCCGATGAAGCCTCAGCACGCCCTCACCCTCCTCTCCGCCGCAGCGACCTTCATGGTGCTGGGCCTGACGCTCGGCGGCGCCGGCGCCCAGGAGCCCGAGCCGTCCGAAGAGCGGCCCACGGTGCAAGTCCGCCCCGGCACCGGCGCGACGACCGTGCGGACCCCGCGCCTGGGAGACGCGCGACGCCCGGTCCCGACGCCCGCGGGCGGCGACGAGCCGTCTGGCCCCCGCGCGCCCGGGACCGGCTCGCTGCCGCAGTTCGAGACGGGGGTCGACTACGAGCCGGTCTCACCGCGGACCCGCGTGACCTTCAACCTCGAGGACGCCGACCTCCCCGACCTCGTCCGGCTCATCTCGAACCTGACCGGCAAGCGCTTCATCGTCCCGCAGAAGATCCGGAGCATCAAGGCCACCGTCCTCGCCCCGACGAAGGTCTCGGTCTCGGAGGCGTACAACGCCTTCCTCTCGATCCTCGAGGTCAACGGCCTGACGATCGTGCCCGCGGGGCGCTACCTCAAGATCGCCGAGAGCGCGAACATCGAGAACCAGCCGATCCCGCTCTACACGGGGGGCTCGCCGACGCCCAACCAGGACCGCTACCTCACGCGCCTCCACCGCGTCGAGAACGTGAGCGCCGAGGACCTCGCGCAGCTCTTGACGCGCTTCAAGTCCGCGGCGGGCGCGGTCACCGCCTACGCGCCGACCAACACGCTGATCATCACGGACACCGGCACGCAGATCCAGCGCATGCTGCGCCTCATCGAGTCGATCGACGTCGCGCGCACCGGCGAGCAGATCTGGATCGAGCCCATCTTCCACGCCAACGCGACCGAGGTCGCGGCGAAGCTCCAAGAGATCTTCCCCTCGGCGCAG
>JAHBWH010000240.1 GCA_019637115.1 Myxococcales bacterium
GTGTCGAGGGTGCGGCGGCCTTCCGGAACGGAGGATGGGGTTGCCCGCTCCGCGCGAACGCGCTGCGCTTCGCAGGTGGGTCGACAGGCCGTCGAGTCGGCGGCGCGCACCAGAACGCGCCGCGCACCAGAACGCGCCGCGCACCAGAACGCGCCGCGCACCAGAACGCGCCGCGCACCAGAACGCGCCGCGCACCAGAACGCGCCGCGCACCAGAACAGGGCTCCGTGTTCGGGTTCAGCTCTGTGTCCAACTCCCCGACGCTGTCGGTACATGCACGTGCCCGTCCACGTTCACGTCCACGTCCACGTCCACGTGCGCGTCCACATGCGCGTGCGCGTGCGCGTACGCGTACGCGAGCATAAACGTCCTTCGAGATTCCGCGGGGGAACAGCGAGGCGGTTCTTCCGAAGACTCGGACCCGGACCCCGAACCCCGGACCCCGGACCACGGGCACGGGCACGGGCACGGACTCGGGCGCGCTCAGCGCGCGTCCAGCCCGAGCGCGCGGCTGGCGATGGCGCTGAAGAGCTGCCGGTCGCGGTGCTGCGCGACCCACGCGGGCTCGATCTGCGGGACGATCGCTGCCGTGCGGACCGAGGCGTACCAGTGCACCACGAAGGTCTCGGGGGCGAGCGCCTCGCGCACCGCGCCTTCGATGTCGACGCGAGGGCCGAGATCGCGGAACCAATGCTCGGAGATCTCGGGGCCGAAGGGGTAAAACGTCCTCGGGGGCAGCGCCTCGATCTGACCGGGGGGCGCGAGCGCGAGGCGCTCCTGGAGGAGGTGCGTGCCGAGGGCGAAGCGCACCGTGCGGCGCGCCGCAGGGGTGGTGGTCATGGCCCCGACGAGGTCGGCGACGAAGGGGTGGGCGGCGGCCGCGCCGAGGACCGCGTTGTTCGCCGCCGCGGGGTAGAAGCGCTCGATGGCTCGGAAGTGCCGCCATCCCCCCGGCAGCCGACGGAGGAGGTCGCGGGCGCCCATGCGCATGCCGACACCAGCCCACGCGACCGGGGAGCGCGACCGCGCCACCGCCCCCGGGAGGGCGATGTGCTCGAGGCCGCAGAACGCGCCGTGCGCCTCGAGGAGCGGCCGCAGCGAGCGGACGGTGATGGTGTCCGTGTCGAGGTAGACGCCGCCCTCGGTCAGCAAGATGGCGGCGCGAACGACGTTGGCGCGCGCGGCGGGCTTGTCGAGCTCGGCCCAGATCGGGCCGAGACGCACGGGCACCCCGCGGGAGGCGGTCACGCGCTCGACCTCGGCGAAGAGCGACTCCGGCGCGAGCTCGCGCGCCTCGAAGGCAGCGCCCTCCGAGGGGAGGTCTAGGAGCGCCTCGTGACCCTCGAGCGCCTCGAAGGGGCGATCGGCGTGGAGGACGACGCGCGAGAAGCCGCCGAGCCGCATCGCGCTGCGGATCGCGAGCGCGTTGACCCAAGGGAAGCGGGCGCCGAACCAGATGAAGTGCGCGACCGCGGGGACACGCGTCGGCGAGTCGTCGCGAGGGGGAGGGACGAAGAGCGCTCGGGGCGCGGAGGCGGGCACGCGAGGTGGTAGCGCGAGGCGGTGGCACGCGCGAGTCAGACGAGCTGCGCGCGCAGCCGGCCGAGCACGAGGCTGGGGGCGCGCACCCGAAGGGTGGTCCCCTCCTCGCCGTGCTCCTCGGACAGCACACGCGCGCTCTCGTGGACCGCGCTCACGACGCCGTGCTGCTTCCACGGCACGAAGAGCTCGGCCTCCTCCATCGACGCCTCGAAGAAGGCGACGACGCGCGCGTGGACCTCGGCGACGCTCTCGTCGTCGCGCGCGCTCACGAGCATCGCCTCGGGCATCTCGGCCCGGAGCGCCTCCTTGGTCGCGTCGTCGAGCTGATCGACCTTGTTGAGCAGCACGAGCGACGGGCGCTCCGCCTGGAGGTCGCCCGCGACCACGCCGATCTCGGCGAGCACGTCGCGCGTCACCTGGAGCTGCTCGCGCCACGCAGCGTCGGACGCGTCGACCACGTGCAAGAGCAGGCTCGCCTCGCGGGCCTCGTCGAGGGTGCTGCGGAAGGACGCCACCAGATCGTGCGGGAGCTTCTTGATGAAGCCGACGGTGTCGGAGACGAGCACGGGCGGGCGCGTCTGCGGCTGGAGGCGACGCACCGTCGTGTCGAGCGTCGCGAAGAGCTCGTCGGCCACATAGACCTCGCCCTGCGTCAGCCGCCGAAACCACGACGACTTGCCCGCGTTGGTGTAGCCGACGAGCGCCACCGTGTCGCCGCGCTCGACCCGGCGCGCGCGGCGCACCGCGTCCTCCTGCGAGATGCTCGCGAGCTCGCGCCGCAGCTCGGCGATGCGGTCACGGATGCGCCGCCGGTCGAGCTCGAGCGCAGACTCGCCAGCGCCCTTCCCGCCGATGCCGCCGCGCTGTCGATCCCCACCGCCGCCGCCTTCGCGCAGGCGCGGCGCGTCGTAGGCGAGGCGCGCGATCTCGACCTGGAGCTTGGCCTCGCGCGTGCGCGCGTGGCGCTGGAAGATCGCCAAGATCACCGAGGTGCGGTCGAGCACCTCCGTGCCGGCCGCCTTCTCGAGGTTGCGCGCCTGGCGTGGGCTCAGCTCGTGGTCGACCACGACCACCGTCGCTCGCTCGGCCGGCGCGAGCGTGGAAGGGGCTCCGACCTCCGAGTCCGAGGGGTCGCCGAAGAGGTCGAGCTCCTCCTCGAGCTCCTCCAGATCGACGTCGTCGGCGTCGATGCGACGCTTCTTGCGCGGCACGCTCCGGTCGACGACGCCGGTGCCCCCGGTGTGGCTCGCGAGCTCCAGGAGCTTGCCCTCGCCGAGGACCGCCCCCGTCCCGAGCCGCTCGCGCTTCTGGGTCACGCGCGCGACGGCGGTCATGCCCAGGGTGGTGACGAGTCGCTCGAGCTCGTCGAGCGACGAGGCATGCTCCGCGTCGCTCACGCCGGGGAGCTGCACACCGACCAGCGCCGCGCGCGGACGCGCCTCGAGGCCCTCGGTTCGGCGGGTGGAGTCGTTCGATGCGCTCACGGCGTCCGAAGATGCGTCGGGCCACGCGGCCCGCAAGGTGAAAGCTTCGTAACCACCGTACGGCTCGCGACATCTGCTACATCCCACCCGTGAAGACCTGGCACGCTATGACCACCGCGGAGGTCCTCGAAGACCTCGGCGTCGATCCGAAGTCCGGCCTCGCTCCGGAGGAGGCCGAGAGGCGCCTCGAGCGCGACGGCCCGAACAAGATGACGGCGCGGGGTGGCAAGTCGACGCTTCGACGCTTGCTGGATCAGTTCGTCCAGCCGCTCATCGTCATCCTCATCGTCGCGGCCTTCGTCTCGTTCGCGCTCGGCGACGTGGTCGACGCGATCGTCATCGGCGCGGTCGTGCTGGTGAACGCCCTCATCGGCTTCTTCCAAGAGCACCGCGCCGAGCAGGCCATCGCCGCGCTCGACGCGATGGTCGTGACGGAGGCGAGCGTCATCCGCGGCGGCCAGACACGCCGCGTTCGGAGCGAGGCGCTCGTCGTCGGCGACGTCGTGGTGCTGCAGGCGGGAGACGCCGTGCCCGCCGACGTGCGGCTCTTGCGCTCGCGCGACCTCCAGACCGACGAGGCCGCCCTGACGGGTGAGTCCGTGCCAGTGATGAAGTCGACCGACGCCGTGGACGCCGAGGCAGGCGTCGGCGATCGCTCGAACATGGCCTTCGCGGGGACCGCGGTGACCTTCGGCGCGGGCACCGGCGTCGTCGTGGCGACGGGCGACCGCGCCGAGACGGGCCGCATCGCGAGCATGATCGCGACCGCGACCGAGATCGCGACGCCGCTCACGCGACGGATCGCCTCGCTCTCGAAGGTGCTCGTCTGGATCATCCTGGGCGTCGCGGGCGGCCTCTTCGCGGTCGAGTCGGTCCGCGGCGCGGCGCTCTCGGACACCTTCAACGCCGCGGTGGCGCTCGCGGTCGGCGCGATCCCCGAGGGCCTCCCCGCCGCCGTGACGGTGCTCCTCGCGGTCGGCGTCTCGCACATGGCCCGCCGGCGCGCGCTCATCCGTCGGCTCCCCGCGGTCGAGACGCTCGGCAGCACGACGGTGATCTGCTCGGACAAGACCGGGACGCTCACCGAGAACCAGATGACGGTCACGCGCCTGTGGACGCCGAGCGGAGACTACGTCCTCGAGGGCGTCGGCTATGCGCCCGAGGGCGCAATCCGTCGCGTCGGAGAGGGTGACGGTCGGGCCAATGGTGAGGGCGAGCCCCCTGGTGAGCGCGTAGAGGACGTCGAGCGCGAGCCGGTGCTCGCCCTCGCGCTGCGCTGCGGCGCCCTCTGCAACGACACGCGCGTCCTGCGCGAGGGCGACGAGGTGAAGGTCGAGGGCGACCCGACCGAGGCCGCGCTCCTCGTCGCGGCCGAGAAGGCGGGGCTCTCCGAGCTGGTCGACGCGCACCCCCGCCTCGACGAGATCCCCTTCGCCTCCCAGCACATGTACATGGCGTCGCTGCACGGCGACGGCGACGAGACCCCGCTGCTCTTCGTCAAGGGCTCGTCCGAGGCGCTGCTGAAGCGCTGCGTTCGGGCCGAGAGCGACGCCGCTTTCGACCGCGACGCGATCGAAGCGAAGGTGGAGGCGCTCGGCGCGGAAGGTCTGCGTGTGCTCTGCCTCGCCTACCGACGGCTCGCTCAGCCCGAGGGCGCGCTCTCGCGGGACGCCGTGAAGGACCTCGTCTTCCTCGGCTTGGTCGGCATGATCGATCCTCCGCGCGCGGCGGCGAGATCGGCGGTCGCCGCGTGTCAGGGCGCGGGCATCCAGGTGAAGATGATCACGGGCGACCACGCGGTGACGGCCTCGGCGATCGCCGCGCAGATTGGCCTCGAGGGCGCGCGCGCGGAGGACGGGTCGCTGCGCGCGATCACGGGCGTCGAGCTCGCCGAGCTCGCGCGCGGCACCGAAGGGGGCGAGGCACCGACCGACGCGCCGACGAGCGAAGAGGCCCTCGAGCGGGTCGCCGAGGTGGCGGAGGACGTCGCGGTCTTCGCGCGCGTGGCGCCCGAGCAGAAGCTCCTCCTCGTGCGTGCGCTCCAGAAGCGCGGTCACGTCGTCGCGATGACCGGCGACGGCGTCAACGACGCGCCCGCGCTCGAGCAGGCCGACATCGGCGTCGCGATGGGCAAGGGCGGCACCGACGTCGCGCGTGGCGCGTCCGCGATGATCCTCACGGACGACGACTTCGCCACGATCGCCGCCGCCGTGGAGGAGGGGCGCGGGGTCTACGACAACCTCGTGAAGTTCATCACCTGGACCCTGCCGACCAACGGCGGTGAGGGGCTCGTGCTCTTGGCCGCGGTGCTCACGGGCGCCGCGCTCCCGATCCTCCCGGTGCAGATCCTCTGGGTGAACATGGCGACGGCGGTCCTCCTCGGGATCGCGCTGGTCTTCGAGCCCAAGGAGCCTGGCCTCATGGACCGCCCGCCGCGGGACGTGAACGAGCCGATCCTCAGCCTCGGCCTCGGCCTGCGCACGCTCCTGGTCTCCGTGCTCATCGCGGGGTCCGCGTTCGGCCTCTTCGAGTACGTTCTCCACGAGGAGCCCGAGGCGCTGGAGAAGGCGCGCACCGTCGCGGTGAACACGATCGTCGTGATCGAGGTCGCGTATCTCTTCGCCTGCCGCAGCTTGCGGCTGCCGCTCTGGAAGCTCGGGCTCTTCACCAACCCCTACGTCTGGCTCGGCGCGCTCGTGATGCTCGTCGCGCAGCTCCTCTTCACCTACGTGCCCGTCATGAACCGCCTCTTCCACTCGGCGCCGCTGGAGTGGTTCTGGTGGCTCTACCTCACGGCCGCGGGCGCGGCGGTCTTCGTCGTCGTCGAGCTGAAGAAGCTCGTCGGCCGCCGCGCGTGACCAGACCTCCGCGCGCAGCGAACAAGATGGCGCGCTTGGAGAAGCGTACGAGGCCCCCACTCGCGTACGCAGAAGAAGACGGGGAGGCCCGTGTCGGCCGGGGGCGAAGCCCCCGAGAGACCCGCAGCGCAGCGACCGGAGCGAAGCGCGGGGACGTGCGCGACGAAGAGGGCGCGGGGAGCCCACTCACGCGTGCAGAAGACCACGGGGAGGCCCGTCGGCCGGGGGCGAAGCCCCCGAGAGACCCGCAGCGCAGCGACCGAAGCGAAGCGCAGGGAGGTGCGCGAGGAAGGAGGGGTGCGGGGAGCCCACTCCCCGCCTCCGTGAGCGAAGCGCGAAGCGCGCAGCGAACAAACAACGTGCCCACTCCCCGCCTCGTGAACGAGCGCGAAGCACACAGCGAACAAAGAAGCATGCTTGACCCCGGGGCATCCGACCCCGTAATTGCGGCGCGATGACCCGCCCTCTCCACGCCCGCTCCGCCGTCGAGCTCGAGCAGCTTCTCCACCGGGGCGAGACCACCTCGGTCGCGATCGTCGAGGCGCTTCACGCACGCGCCGATCGAGTGGAGCCCAAGGTGGGCGCGTTTGCGCACCAGCTCCGGCAGAGCGCGCTCGAGGAGGCGCGGCGAGCCGACGAGGCCAGGGCGCGTGGCGAGTCGCTCGGCCCGCTGCACGGGCTGCCGGTCACCATCAAGGAGAACATCGACGTCGAGGGCCTGCCCACGACCATCGGCCTGCGCGCGCGGAGCGGCCACATCGCTGGCGAGGACGCCGTGGTCGTCCGCCTCTTGCGCGCGGCCGGCGCCGTGATCCTCGGCAAGACCAACGTCCCGCAGACCCTGCTCGCGCCGATGGAGACGACCAACGCGCTCTTTGGGACGACCCACAACCCTTGGCGTCACGGGCACGGGCCCGGCGGGTCGAGCGGCGGCGAGGCGGCCGCCATCGCGAGCGGCGCGAGCGTCTTCGGCGTCGGGACCGACATCGGGGGCTCGATCCGAGTCCCCGCGTCCTTCTGCGGCCTGTGCGGCCTGAAACCGACGCGACACCGGTGGTCGAACCGCGGCAGCCACGGGCTGCTCCCCGGTCAGGAGCTCGTACAATCGCAGACCGGGCCGATGGCCCGCACGGTCGACGACCTGATCTTCTTGATGCGGGCGCTCGACACCCCCGCCCACTCGCCCTTCGATCCGCGCGTACCGCCGATCGCGCTCGGCGAGCCCGGGACGATCGACGCTCGCCGCCTGCGCGTGGGCTTCTACGAGGACGACGGCTTCCTCAAGCCGGCCGCCTCGGTGCGCCGCGCGGTCCGCGAGGCCGCCGCGCTCTTCGAGGCCGCCGGCTGCGAGGTCGTGCGCTTCTCGCCGCCGAACGTCGAGGAGCTCGTCGCGCTCTACTTCCAAGGCGTGACCGCCGACGGGAGCGCCACCGTGATGGACGCCCTCGCGGGAGAGCCCTTCGTCGAGCCCCTGAAGACGCTCGGGCGGCTCGCGAAGATGCCGACCCAAGCGCGGCGCGGGCTCGGCAAGGCGCTCGGGCTGATGGGCGAGCAGCGGGTCCAGATGCTGCTGGACGCGATCGGCGAGAAACGCGTGAAGGAGTATTGGCAGATCTGCGCGCGCCGCGCGGAGCTGCAGCTCGAGGAGGAGCAGGCGTGGAGCCTCGCGGGCGTCGACGTCGTCCTCGCCCCCGCCTTCGCGACGACGGCCGGTCCGATCGGGATGTCGCACGACTTCACCCTCGGCTTCGCGAGCTCCGCCCGCTACAACCTCCTCGATCGCCCCGCGGGCGTGGTGCCCGTGACCCGCGTTCGTCCAGACGAGCTCCAGCGGACGAGCCTGCGCGATCGCCTCGACAAACGCGCGGCGCAGATCGAGGCCGAGAGCGCGGGGCTCCCGGTCGGGGTGCAGCTCGTCGGTCGGCCGTGGCGCGAGGCCGAGCTCCTGTCGGCGATGCGGCTGCTCCACGCAGCGGCGGGCGCGTCGGATCACTTCCCGGCGACGCCGGTCGATCTCGCCTGACGACCTCAGCGGGCCGGGCGCGCCCGGGCACTCTGGCGGGCGATCGGGCACGGCTCGGGCAAACGATCGCGCGATCGCGGAGGCGGTCACGCGGAGGCGCGGGGCGCTCGTCGAACCACTCGGCTGGGAGGGGTCTCTCGGAGCCGCCTTGGCGCTCGGCTCGGGCGTGGCCTCCGCGCTCTCTTCGCATCGAGGAGAACGCCCCGCGACGCCTCGCCGGCCCCACCACGCCCGCCCGACTGGCGGGCGAGGTGCGAATCCATGCTTGTCAATCGTGTGCCATGAATGAAAATCTGCAGCGGTGCATCGATGGTGGTGATGGAGATGGTCGAGTGGTTCCGCACCCGCTTCGGCTCGAAGCCACGCCCCCACTTCCCGGCGATGTTCCGGGTCCGTGACGGGCAGGGTCGCTTCGTCGAGCAGGTCGAGATGGTCGGCACGTTCGAGCCTGGCGGGCGGCCGCTGAGCAAACGACAGGTGACGGCGAGCGGGTTGTGCATGGTGCACTGGCCCAAGCAGGCCGAGTCGCTGAAGCTCGAGATCCGCGCGGGCGCGGAGCGCGCTGCGCTCGAGGTGTCGACCCGGCGGGCGGAGCCGGACCGGGTGATCGAGGTTCAGCTGAGCTGAAGTCGGTCGGGCGGGTTGGGCGGCCGCCCTCGATGGCTCCGACGACCGGCTCCGAGGACCGACTTCGAGGGCGACGCGGACACGGAACGGCAAATCGGCCAAGGATCCGCTCCCACGGTAATGTGAGTGTCGTTTTTCCCCAAGTACTACCTCGTTTGGTGGAGGCGAGGTGCCCGCAGAAAGCGGTAGACACTCCCCGCCGGGGCCCCCCAGAGCGTCACGCGCCTCGCGCCCACGTCCGCGCGCGACACTTCAAGGGGGCTCCGGCGCTCGATCCGAGAGCCCGGACGCCGCGGACCCGGATTCGGCCTCGGCTTCGATTCGGACTCGGACTCCGCGAGGCAGTCGCAACCGCACGACAGCGCGGTGCGACGAAGCCCCGCGGGCCCCCCTCCGACGAGCCTTGTTTCAGTCCCAGCGGCTCGTCAGCTCGAGACCGACGCTCCGGATCACGCCGACGCTCCCGCGGACGGCGTCGGTGACGTGGAGCGTCCAGTCGCCGTTGACCCGTTCGTCCCCAGGGAAACCCCGCACGGGCACGCCGCGCAGGAAGAGCTCGCTCCCGCTGCGATCACCTTCGAACACGACGCCCTCGGTCCCCTCGGGGTTGCGCAGCACGACGCGGAGGTCCGAGATCCGCGGGTGCACGATGAAGAGATCGACGCGCACATCGGTCGAGACCGTCGCCAGGCCCTGGACGCGAAGGGTCGCGCTCGCGCCCGCGGCGTTGGCGTCGGGGATCGCCAGGTCGGGCTCCGACACGAAGCGCCCGCGCATCCACGCCGGGTTGCAGAGCCCCTCGTGGCCGAGCGACGCCCCCGCGCAGACGAGGCTCTCGCTGCACTCGTCGTCCGCCGCGCAGGTCGCGCCGAGGTCCGAAGCGTCCGCCGCCGCGCGCGCGAGGCACCGCCCGACGCCCGCGCCGTCGGCGCCGTTGCAGAAGAGCCCCTCCGCGCACGGCTCGCGCTCGGCGCAGCGACGCCGCTCGGGTCCCCACGTCACGGCGCAGTCGTAGAGATCGCCGTCGACGATGCGCGCGGCCGGCGCCGCGGAACCGAGCGGGAAGATCGCGCCGAACGAGTTGTCGCCTGCGCCGAGCTCGTACGCCAAGAACGCGCGCCGACCGCTCGCGTCCCAGAGCGACGTCTGGTGGATCACGCCCTCGTCGACGACGCCGAACGCCTCCTCCACCGTCGCGACGTCGTCGTAGGCGGTCTCCCGCACGGCGCGGATCACCTGCGCGCGCTCGGACGCGTCGAGCGTGTCTCCCGCGCGGAGGGTGCGCTGCCATCGGACGACGAGCGGCACCTCGGCGCCGAAGATCTGCCTGTAGTGCGTACCGAAGATGCAGGTTCCGTCGAGGACCTCGCCGACGAGCTCATGGCGACAGCTCGCGAGGTGGTCCGACGCGAACGCCTCGAGATCCTCACCGCAGATCGCGGTGGGCGCCCCCGGCGAGAGGCAGAGCGCGTCCCACGCCGGCGCGACGACCTCGACGTCGGCGCATTGCGCCATCAGCTCCGCGCCACTCGTCGTCCACGGGTCGAAGTCGGGGTCGGCCAGCCAGTCCGCGTGGCACCCGCGGATGGCTTCCACGAACGCGGGGTGACACGCGCCCGGCTCCGGCTCTGGCTCCGGCTCTGGCTCCGGCTCCGGTGAGCTCGGGCAGCCGGGGCCCTCGCAGGCCCCGAAGAGGGCAAAGGGGCCCTCGGTGCGCACCGAGTAGCCCCGCACGATGGCCCGGTACTCGCCCGCACCGTCGACCACCTCGACCCGCGACCAGAGGGTGCCGCCGTGGTCGTCGTTGCGCGCGATCGCGGCGCCCCACTGCCGGTTCGGGCGGCGGCGATAGAGCGCGAGCACCGTGTCGACGATCGGCCCGTCCTCCGCGGCCGGTCCGGTCCACAGGACCACCTCGGCGTCGCCCGTGAGCGAGAACTCCCACGCGTGGTAGCGCTGCGGCCCGATCCTGGCGGCGTTCGCGGCGCCGAAGACCAGCTCGCCGTGCAAGAGCGGGCTCCTGAGGCTGTCGGCGGAGGGCTCGTCGAGATCGATCTCGGCCTCGTCGCCAGGCCCCTTCTCGAGGTCGGTCGGGGCGGCGCAAGCGAGGAGGCTGACGAGGACGAGTGGGGTCGACAGAGTCGGCCAGAGAGGTCGAGCGGTCATGGCGCAGCCCCACGAAGCAGCAAGCGTGCCCACGGGCGGATCACGCGCAGCGAACGACGTTTACAGCCACGGCGGTCGCACGGTGACAAAAGCAGGTCGGATGGCTCGCGATCGCCGCGTGGCCGTCACGTCGATGGATGCTCGAGTCGCCCTCTGTGGCGCCACGAGGCGCCGGGCGATCCTTGCCCAGCGGAGCGCTCGGGTCGGCGTACGCGTTCACCCCCTCGCGGGAGTTGAAACGCTGCCGAGATGCGGCGCGGGAGGGAT
>JAHBWH010000241.1 GCA_019637115.1 Myxococcales bacterium
CGAGCTTCTTCTTGCGCGGGGCGACGGTGATCGCGATCACCGGGACGAACGGCAAGAGCACGGTGACGAGCCTCGTCGGCGCGATGGCGGCGAAGAGCGGGCGCCCGACCTTCGTCGGCGGGAACCTCGGGATCCCGCTCGTCGACGTCGCGCACACGGACGCGGCGGGGCCGGATGGGCTCGTGGTCGTGGAGCTGAGCTCCTTCCAGCTCGAGCGCGTCGAGCGCTTCCGCGCGAACGTGGCGGTGCTCCTGAACGTCACCGAGGATCACCTCGACCGCTACGCGACGATGGCCGACTACGCCGCCGCGAAGGGGCGGATCTTCCACGGTCAGCGCGGCGTCGACCACGCCGTCGTGCCCGCGGGCGACGAGGTCTGCGCGTCGCTCGCGCGCGTCGGGGCGGCGAAGCTGCACCGCTTCGGGCTGCTCGGACACCCGGGCGAGACCGCCATCCACCTCGACGCTGGCGGCACGGTCACGCTCCGCGACGCCGCGAGCGGCCTCGAGCTCCCCGCCGCCTCCCTGAAGATCCGCGGCGGCCACAACCTCGCGAACGCCTGCGCGGCGATGCTCGCGGCGCGCCTCGCGGGCATCGAGCCGACGCCCATCCGCGAGGCGCTCGAGGGCTTCGCGGGGCTGCCACATCGGATGGCCTTCGTCCGCGAGCGTGGCGGCGTGCGCTTCTACGACGACTCGAAGGCGACCAACGTCGGCGCGACGGTCGCCGCGCTGGACGGCTTCGCCGCCGATCCGACCTTCACGGGTCGCGTCGTGCTGCTCGCGGGCGGCAAGGACAAGGGCGGCGCGTACGCGCCGATGCTCGCGCCGCTGAGCGCGGTGGGCCGCGTCGTCGTCACCCTGGGCGAGGCCGCGCCGCTCATCGAGGAGGCGCTCGGTGATCGCTTCCCCTTCGAGCGCGCCACGAGCTTCGAGGACGCCGTGACGCGGGCGGCCGCCTTGGCCCAGCCGGGCGACGCCGTGGTCCTGGCGCCGGCCTGCTCGAGCTTCGACATGTTCCGCTCGTACGCCGAGCGCGGCGAGCGCTTTGGCGCGCTCGTGCACGCGCTCGCGGAGGTGTCGTCATGAGGCGCGCCACCACCCTGCCGCTCCCGGCCGCCCCGAGCGCGAGCGCGCCGAAGCGCTCGCTCTTCGCGCGCTTCGGTCAGGACATCCCGAAGGTCATCGGCCCCGCGGACCCGATCCTGACGGCGGCCATCGTCGCGCTCGTCGGCTTTGGCGTCGTCATGGTCTTCAGCGCCAGCTCCGTCTTCGCCGAGCAGCGCTACGGCACACCCTTCCACTTCCTGATCCGGCAGGGCGCGTTCGCGATCCTCGGGGTCGGCGCGATGCTCGCCATCGCGCGCTTCGACTACCACCGCTACCGCCCGCTGACCTATCCGATCCTCGGGGTCGCCGTGGTGCTGCTCGTGGCCGTGCTCGTCGGCCTCGGCCGGAGCGCGGGCGGCGCGGCGCGTTGGATCCCGATCGGCCCGGTCAACGTGCAGCCGGCCGAGATCGCGAAGTTGGCGCTCATCCTCTGGCTCGCCTACTCGCTCTCGAAGAAGGGCGCGCAGATCCGCTCGTTCCAGATTGGCTTCCTCCCGCACGTGCTCGTCGCGGGCCTGCTGATGCTCCTCTGCCTCAAGCAGCCGGACTTCGGCAGCTCCGTCATGATCGCGCTGCTCACCTTCGTGCTGCTCTTCACGGCCGGCGCGCGCCCGGGTTACCTCTTCGCGAGCGTCGTCGTCGCGCTCCCGCTCGGCTATTGGCTCATCACCTCGCGCGCCTACCGCATGGATCGGATCCAGGCCTTCCTCGATCCTTTCGCGCACCGCTACGGCGTCGGCTACCAGATCGCGGAGTCGCTGATGAGCTTCGGCGCCGGCGGACCGACCGGCGTCGGCCTCGGCGACAGCAAGCAGAAGCTCTTCTACCTCCCCGAGGCGCACACCGACTTCATCAGCGCGATCATCGGCGAGGAGCTCGGCTTCGTGGGCATCCTCGCGCTCATCGCGGTCTACGCGCTGATCGTCGCGCGAGGCCTGCGCATCGCGACACACGCCGCCAACGAATACGGCACCTACATCGCGGTCGGCATCACGTTCTTCCTCGGCGCGCAGGCGTTCACGAACCTGGCCGTCGCGATGGGCATGCTCCCGACCAAGGGGCTCGTGCTGCCCTTCCTCAGCTATGGCGGGTCCGCGCTGCTCGTGAACTGCGCCGCCGTCGGCATCCTCCTCAACGTGAGCCGTGCGCGCGCGGTGGAGGGGGGCGACGAGGTGGGCGGTGAGCTGGCCGACGCCGATCCGAACTTGGCGAGCGCGCTCGCCTCTCGCGCGGGGGCCGAGCCCGCCGCGTTCTCGCCGCCGGAGGCGGCATCGACGACTACCCGTCGCGGGGCGACGCGACGGAACCGGCGGCAAGGCGAAGCCGCCGGCGAGGCACCGGCCGGTGTCCTCGGAGCGGGTGCGAAACGAAACCGGGTGCGCGGAGGGACGACATGAGCAGGCGAATTCTCGTGGCTGGGGGTGGTACGGGCGGTCACCTCTTTCCGGGCATCGCGGTCCTCGAGGAGCTGCGTCGGCGGCTCGACGTCGACCCGCTCTTCGTGGGCACCGCCCGCGGGATCGAGGCGCGCGTCATCCCAGAGCGGGGCGAGAAGCTCGAGCTCCTCGAGGTGGCGCCGCTGAAGGGGCAGAGCGTGGGCGCGCTCTTTGGCAGCCTCGGCAAGCTGCCACGGGCGATAAGCCGCGCCGCGGCGGTGGTGCGGGCGCATCAGGCCGAGCTCGTGCTCGGTGTCGGCGGCTACGCTTCGGGTCCCGTGCTCGCGGCGGCGGCCGCGATGGGCGTGCCCACGGCGCTGCTGGAGCAGAACGCGCACGTGGGGCTCACGAACAAGATGCTCGCGAAGGTGGTCGGCCGGGCGTACGTCTCCTTCGAGGAGACACGCGAGGTCTTCGGGAAGAAGGCGCGCGTCGTCGGCAACCCCGTGCGCGCCGACCTCGCGGCCTGGGCGCGGCGCGCGAGCGCGGACCCCATGGGCTTCGAGGCGCGCGCGGAGAGGATCCTGGTGCTCGGCGGCTCGCAGGGCGCGAAGGCGCTCAACGAGACGGTCCCGGCGGGGCTGGCCAAGCTCGCGCCGACGCTGAAGGCGCTCGGGCTCTCGATCCTCCACCAGACCGGCGCGGCGATGCGCGACGAGGTCGCGGCCCGCTACCGCGAGCTCGGCCTCGAGGCCGAGGTCGTGCCCTTCATCGACGACATGGCGCACGCCTACACCAGCGCGGCCTTCGTCATCGCGCGCGCGGGCGCGACGACGCTCGCCGAGCTGCAGGCGATCGGCCGGCCCTCGATCCTGATCCCCTTCCCCTTCGCGGCGGACGACCACCAGACGAAGAACGCCGGGGCGCTCGCGGCGGCGGGGGCCGCGATCGCGATCGCACAGGACGCGCTTACGCCCGAGTCGCTCGCCGAGGCGCTCGCGCCGATGCTCGCCGACCCGAGCGCCCGTCGCGCGATGGCGGAGGCCGCTCGTCGCCGCGGCCGACCGGACGCGGCGGCCAGCATCGTCGACGACCTCTGCGAGTGGCTCGGCTGGGACGAGGCCGTCCGCCCGAGCGTCCCCGTCGTCGCGGCTCCCATCGAGCCGTCGCGCGACGAAGAGGAGGACGAAGAGGACGACGAGCCGCCCCAGCGCGCGTCGCTGCGGGGGGAGCGCTACTACGAGCCGGGCTTCCGGCGCAGCGTGTACCCCGCGGCGCGGCGACCCCTCGTCTTCGACGGCGCCTTCGCCTGGGAGTGAACGACCGCACGAAGGTACACATCGCGAGCCTCGTTCGGTATGCTCCCCGGCTGGAGGTGGGAGATGCTCGGAACGGGAACGCTCGCGCGTTTGGCTTCGTCGCGGTTCGTCGCGATCTGGACGGTCGCGGTGGTGATGGTGTCGGCAGGATGCGGCGACGACGACGTCGTCCCTCCCGAGGACGCGGGGGACCTCCCGGACGGCGGGCCGGTGGACGCCGCTCGGGACGGCGGTGACGACGAGGACGCTGGGCCCGCCGACGGCGGCTCCCCGGACGGTGGTCCGGTGTTGAGCTGCGAGGCGCCCGAGATCCCGTGCACGGACGCCTGCGTGAACCTGCGCACCGATCCCGCGAACTGCGGGGGCTGCGGCTTCGAGTGCGAGGAGGGCGAGCTCTGCAGCGTCGGCGCGTGTGTCGAGGGGTGCGGCGACGGCCTGACGGCGTGCGACCTCGCGTGCATCGACACCGACAGCGACCGCTTCCACTGTGGCGGGTGCGATCGGGCCTGCGGGCGAGGTCAGTCGTGCGTCGATGGCGAGTGCGCGTGCCCGGCGGGACAGGTCGCCTGCGACGGCGCGTGCGTCGACCTGCTCTCCAACCCCACCCACTGCGGCGAGTGCGATGGAGCGTGCGAGGCTGGCGAGGTCTGCAGCCTCGGGTCCTGCCTCGACGAGTGTGGGACGGGGACGACGGAGTGCGACGGCGCGTGCGTCGACACGACGACGGACCCCGCGCATTGCGGCGGCTGCGACAGCCCGTGCGCCGCGGGGCGCACGTGCATCCGCAGCACCTGCATCTGCGAGCGAGGTCTGACCGAGTGCTCCGGGAGCTGCGTGGACACGAGCACCAGCTCGGCCCACTGCGGCGCCTGCGGGAGGCGCTGCCTCCGGGGCGAGGTGTGCACCGATGGGACCTGCCGCGCCGACTGCGGTGCCCTGACGGAGTGCGCCGGCACGTGCGTCGACACCGACACGAGCGACATGCACTGCGGCGCCTGCGGCCGGACGTGCACCGGCGGCCGGACGTGCGTCGGAGGAGCCTGCGTCTGTGGCACGGACGAGGTGCTCTGCCGCAGCGGCTGCACGAACACGCAGACCGATCCAGCGAACTGCGGCGGGTGCGAGATGCCGTGCGGCCGCCTCGAGCGCTGCGTCGCGGGAACTTGCACCTTCGCGCTCTGCGCCGACGGCCAGATCCTCTGCGGCCGCACCTGCGTCAACCCGAGCACCGATTCGTCGAACTGCGGCGGGTGCGGGATCTCGTGTGGCGAAGGGACCTGTGTCGACGGCGCGTGCATGTGCGAGGCGGGCCTCACGCTCTGCGACGGCGCCTGCGTCGACACCGACACGGACCGAAACCACTGCGGCCGCTGCGGGAACGTGTGCTCACGGCTCGCGCAGTGCCGCCGCGGTGCTTGCGTGACGCGGATCTGAACGGGACTGCGGGCCGAGGGATCGCGGGCCGCGCTCGCACCCCGGCCCGCGCTGCGGAGGTGATATGAGGCGTTCGTCTCGGGTGTGGTGGGCTGCGTGGCTCTCAGTGGTGCTCGTGATGGGCTGCGGTGACGACGACGACGGGCCGCCCGGCGTCGACGCCGGTGAGTTGGACGCGGCTCGCGAGGACGGCGGCGGGGTCGACGCGGCGTCACCCGACGGCGGCGGCGGCATCGCGTGTGGCCGCCTCGAGATCCTCTGTGACGACGCGTGCGTTCGCCCGCGCACCGACCCGGCGAACTGTGGCGGCTGCGACGTCGCCTGTGAGGCGGAGGAGGTCTGCAACGTCGGCGTCTGCGCCGACGAGTGCGGCGAGGGCCTCACGGTCTGTGGGGCGTCCTGCATCGACACGCAGAGCGACGACGAGAACTGCGGGGCGTGTGGCGAGCGCTGCGGCGATGGCTTCTCCTGCGTGGAGGGCGCGTGCGCGTGCGGCAGCGGCCTGCGCGAGTGCAGCGACGAGTGCGTCGACGTCCTGAGCAACCCCTCGCATTGCGGGGCGTGCGGCGACGCATGCGGCGAGGCCGAGGTGTGCAGCGGCGGAGACTGTGTCGAGGGCTGCCGCGTCGGGACCACCGAGTGCGCCGGCGGCTGCGTCGACACCACGCGCGACGCCGCGAATTGCGGGGCGTGCGACAACCCTTGCCCGCGCGACCAGGACTGCGTCGAGAGCACCTGCGTCTGCCCCGGCGAGCAGTCGCTCTGCGACGGACGCTGCACGAACACCGGCCGCGACGCCTTCAACTGCGGCCGTTGCGGAAACGTCTGCGCGCGCGGCGAGCTCTGCAACGCCGGCACGTGCACGTCGGATTGTGGGCGGCTGACGGCTTGTGGAGGCGCCTGCGTCGACACGTCGTCGGACGAAGAGAACTGCGGCCGCTGTGGGTTCGCGTGCACCGGCGGCCAGGTCTGCACGGGGGGCGTCTGCCTCTGCGCGTCGGGCGTACCGTGCCCGTCCGGCTGCGCCGACGTGCTGACCGACCCGGCGAACTGCGGCGCGTGCGGGCGCGTATGTGGCCGGGGCGAGTCATGCGTCTCTGGGACGTGCGTGGGGGCGTGTCCTGCCGGTCAGATCCGCTGCAACTTCCTCTGCGTCGATCCGAACACGAGCACGCTCCACTGCGGCGGGTGCGGGAACAACTGCGGGCTCGGCGGCACCTGTGACGCCGGGACGTGCCGGTGTGCGCGCGGCCAGACCCTCTGCGACGGCTCGTGCGTCAACACGAGCACGGACGTGAGCCATTGCGGGGGGTGCGGCATGGCGTGCCCGCCTCGACAGCTCTGCCGACGTGGCATGTGCGCCAGCTTCGGGATCTGACCGCGCGCCGGGACGGAGCCCCGGTTGGTGGCTCCGTCTCGGCGAGTCGGCTACCGTCGTCGCCGTGAAGCGCGCTCTCGTCGTCATCCTCGTCTCGCTCTCGCTCCCTTGGCTCGTCGGCTCGGGTGCCCAGGCTCAGTCGGCCGCGATCTCACTCGCGGAGATCCGCGAGCAGATCCTCTACGCGCGCTACGACGACGCGATCATGGCGGCGCGGCGCTTCCTCGAGCGCGAGGATCTCGGCGCGAGCGAGCGGGCGCTGGGCCTCGAGGTGCTCGCGATCGCCCACGTGGCCAACCGCGACCAGCAGGCGGCGGACGCGACGCTGCGCGAGCTCTACCGTCGCGATCCAGGTCATCGCCTGAGCGACGGCGACGCGAGCCCGCTCGTACAGGGGGCCTTCCAGCGCGCGCGCGAGCGGCTGCCGGCGACGATCGACGTGCGGATGACGCACGAGGTCCCGACGCTCGCGGGGCGGGAGTCTCCGCTGGTCGAGGTGCGCGTCACCGAGGGGCTGGAGGCCGTGCAGGAGGTGCGCATCGCGTACCGCACGGGCGGCTCGCCCCGCTTCGCGAACCTCGTACTGAACGCGGACGGCGAGATCGCGCGAGGGCGTCTGCCGCTCGTGGGTGGACCGCAGGAGGAGCAGCGCATCGAGTACTTCGTGCTCGCGCTCGCGCCCTCGGGGACGCCGCTGGCGCAGATCGGCGACGAGGCCGAGCCGCTGGTCATCGTGGTGCCGCCCGCGGGCGCGTCCGATCGCGCGGTGCCGTTGACCGACGGCCCCGGGCAACCGCAGGAGGCGCGCCGGTCGAAGTGGTGGATTGGGTTGCTCGTGGTAGTCGCGGCGGCTGCAGGCGCGGGCGTCGGGCTTTACTTCGCCCTCCGCGATGACGCGCCCTCGGGCACGTTGGGCGGCGTCGGGCTGCAGTTCTGACTCCGACGCGGGCCGGTCGGACTCGGACTCCGACGCGGACTCGGGTGGACGCGAAGTAGGGTCGGAGGCGAGCGCCGTCGTGCGCTGCGCGCACGACAGCGCTCGCAGGGTCCAACGCGCGCGAGATGGCGACGTCCCGTGTCGAGGGTGCGGCGGTCTTCCGGAACGAGAGCTGGGCTTGCCCGCTCCGCGCTGAGGCGCTGCGCTTCGCAGGTGGGTCGACAAGCCGTCGGGCGGACGCGGACGGACGCGGACGGACGCGGACTCGGCTCCATGTCCGGCTTCGTTCCGTGTCCGACTCCACAACACCGCTGGTACGTGCGTGCCCGTCCACGTCCACGTCGTGGACGTGGACGTACGTGGACGTGGACGTCGTGGACGTGGACGTGGACGTGGACGTACGTGGACGTGGACGTACGTGGACGTGGACGACGTGGACGTCGTGGACGTGGACGTGGACGCGGACGTCGACGCGCACGAGCACGTGGACGTGGACGTCGTGGACGTGGACGTGGACGTGGACGTGGACGTGGACGTGGACGTGGACGTCGTGGACGCGGACGTGGACTTGACGGTCCCCAACGCGGTCTCGGCGCTGGACACGCTCGGACCCGGAGCGGACACAAACACGGGGCACGAGCACGGGCACGGACTCGGCGGCGCGGTGGACGGGGGAGCGTGGGCGCGGTAGTACCGTCCGCCCGGCGAGGGTGGTGCGCTGCTCTTGGACGGCGAGGGCTCCGAGCTGCGGGAGGACGTGTGTTTCGCGGACGTATTCGATCGATTCATTTCGTCGGGCTCGGCGGCGTGGGGATGAGCGGCATCGCGGAGGTGCTGCTCGACGCGGGGTTCGCCGTGTCCGGCTCCGACCTCCGCCTCAACGACTACGCGAAGCGGCTCGTCGAGAAGGGCGCGACCTTCTTCGAGGGGCACGCGCCTTCGCACGTCGAGGGCGCTGACGTCGTCGTCTTCTCGTCGGCGGTGCCGCGGGACAACCCCGAGCTCGTCGAGGCGCGGGCTCGCGCCATCCCCGTCATCCCTCGCGCCGAGATGCTCGGCGAGCTGATGCGCCTGAAGGACGGCATCGGGATCGCGGGCTCGCACGGCAAGACGACGACGACCTCGCTGGTCGCCACGGTGCTCCGCGACGCCGGACTCGACCCCACCGTCGTCATCGGCGGCAAGCTCAACGCGCTCGGCAGCGGCGCGGCGCGCGGCGCGGGTGACCTGCTGGTCGCCGAGGCCGACGAGAGCGACGGCTCCTTCTTGCACCTGACCCCGGCGATCGCGGTCATCACGAACATCGATCCCGAGCACCTCGATCACTACGGCAACCTCGATGAGGTCAAGCGCGCCTTCGTCGCGTTCGCCAACCGCGTGCCCTTCTACGGGCTCGTCGTCGCGTGCCTCGACCACCCGAACGTGCAGGACATCCTGCCGCGCATCGAGAAGCGCGTGGCGACCTACGGCCTGGCCGCGCAGGCGGATTACCGCGCGAAGAACCCCCGGGTGAAGGGGTTGAGCGTCGAGTTCGAGCTCGTGCGCCGCGGCGAAGAGCTCGGCACCTTCGAGGTGCGGATGCCGGGCATGCACAACGTGCTCAACGCGCTGGCGACCATCGCGGTGGCCGACGAGCTCCGCGTGCCGCACGACGCCCTCCGGGCCGCGCTCTCGAGCTTCGGCGGTGTCCAACGCCGCTTCACGATCGTCGCTGAGCACGCGCTCGGGGAGGGGCCGCCCGTCGTCATCGTCGACGACTACGCGCACCACCCCGCCGAGATCACGGTGACGCTGGAGGCCGCGCAGCGCGCCTACGGCCGCCGGCTCGTCGTCGCCTTCCAGCCGCACCGCTACTCGCGCACCCACCACCTCTTCGACGAGCTCGTCCGCGCGTTCAACCGCGCCGACGTCTTGCTCGTGAGCGACGTCTACGCGGCCGGAGAGGCGCCGATCGAAGGCGCCGACTCGGCGAGCCTCGTCGCCGCGGTGCGCGCCCACGGCCACCGCGACGTGAGCCACGTGCCGAAGCGCAGCGACCTCGCCGAGGTGATCCGCAAGCGCCTCCGCCCGGGCGACGTCGTGCTCACGCTTGGCGCGGGAGACATCACGCGCACCGGCCGGGAGCTCGCGGCGCTGCTCACGGACGGCTGAGTAGCCGCCCGCGCAACGGTCGAGCGCCTGTACTCAGCTTCCTATGAGGGGCTGTCGCCAGCCCCTCCCCCACGGGGCATGAAGCCCCGCGGGGCCCCCTCCCACGAGCTACGCTCGCTTCGCTCGCTGCGCGCCGTCCGGTAGGGCGGCTTGCGAAATCGGCCAAGCTTCTTTTCAGGTGTCGCTCGCCGCGGCGTCGTCGCGCAGCCGCACGACCACGCGGTCGGGGCGGCGGACGTTGTCGAGGTGCACGTAGTCGGCGCGCGACTGCTCGGCGTCGAGGCGGTCGAGGACACGCCGGAGCTTGCGGAGTTTCGGTGAGAAGGGCGCGCGGCCGAGCCGGACCTGCATCGCGTCCTCGCCGACGTGCAGCGTCAGACCGTCGTTCGGCTCGACGCGGATCTCCGAGATGGGCTCGCGGCGCCACAGGCCGGCCGCGCGCCAGTCGTGGAGGAGCGCGACGGCCTCGAGGAGCAACGCGCTGCGCCACGCGCGGTCGCGGACGAAGCGCGCGCGATCCACGCCCGTGACGATGGGGAGGTCGACGGGATCGCCCGGCGTGAGCTCCTTGAAGACGCTGCCGGCGTCATCGACGAGGTAGAGTTCCTCCCCGACCGAGAGCAGGAGGCTCGGGGTGTGCTCCTCGACGCGCAGCCGGAACGTGCCCGGAAGGCGGCGCTCCACCTCGGCGCGCGCGATCCAGGGGTGCCGCTCGAGGCGCGCGCGGACGTCCTCGGGCGCGAGCTCGAAGACGTTCATCCCTTCGCGCAAGCCGGCGGCCCGCAGCACCGTCTCCTCGTCGAGGCGCTCCGCGCCGGCCACCTCGAGCGCGCGGATCGCGAACGCGGGGGAGGTCCGCACGTAGTCGCGCGTCAGGCGCCCGACCGCGATCGCGCCCGCGACGCCGACGAGCACCGCCGCGACCTTCGCCACGCGCAGGAGCGGCGCGCGGACCCGGGCCCAATGACTCGGACGGCCGCCGTCGTCCGACGAGGGGGGCGGCACCGACGCGAGCGGCGTCACGGCGTGCGCGAGCGACTCGGGCTCCGCCTCGGGCTCCGGCGACCGAGGCAAGCGTCGGTTGGTTTGCGTCGTGGA
>JAHBWH010000242.1 GCA_019637115.1 Myxococcales bacterium
GATCCCGCGCGGTTCAAGCTCCACACCGCAGCCGCCGACGGGCTCGAGATTCCGTGCCGCTCCGAGCACGAGTGGGTCAACTCGTGGGACGACCTCGTGCTCGAAGAGGGCTTGCAGCAGCACGTCTTCGGCGTGACCTCGCTCGAGCTCACGACCTTCGCGTGGGGCCACTTCGGGGTCGTACCGCTGACGCCACGCCCCGACGAGCTCAACCGCGGCGCGATCCCGTGGGCCGATCGGCTCCCGCCCGAGGTCTTCCAAGAGGTCCGCGAGCGGCCCGAGGCGCCGCTCCTGATCGTCAACCACCCGCGCTCGGCCGCCATCGGCGGGTACTTCAGCGCGGTGAGCTACGACAATACGACGGGCTCGGTCGGGCGCCCTGAGTATTGGGACGAGGGCTTCGGCGCGATCGAGGTCTTCAACGACGCCAACTTCGAGCAGTCGATGAACATCGTGAACGACTGGTTCTCGTTCCTCCGTACCGGGCGCCGGGTCTGGGGCGTCGGCTCGTCGGACTCGCACAACCTCATGCGCGGCTCGCCGGTCGGCTATCCGCGCACCTGCCTGCACCTCGGGGTCGACGATCCCGAGACGCTCCGCGCAGGGGGCGGCGAGAACGCGGTGCGCGACGCGACGGCGAACGGCCGGTTCACGATCAGCGGCGGCGTCTACGTCGACGCCGAGGCGCGTGGCGGGGTCGGGCCCGGCCAGGAGGTCACGGGCGCGATGGCGACCGAGACCGTCCGCGTGCGGGTGCAAGCTGCCTCGTGGGTGGACGTCGACGTGCTCGAGGTCTGGATCGATGGCGCGCTCGCCGAGACGATCACGCTCGACGAGACCACCGACGTCGTGCGCTTCGACGACGACATCGACATCACGGGTGGGAGCTGGGTGCTCTTCCACGCGAAGGGCGACTCGGACCTCGCGCCCGTCTTCCCGGGCCGCCGCCCGTTCGGCCTGACGCAGCCGATCTTCTTCGTGCGCTGAAGCCGCCGCGGTCGTCGTCGTTCTCCGCGTGCCCCAGCGAACGCTCCTCTGGGTACGCGTTCGCCCCGCCGCGGGTTGAAACGCTGCCAAGATGCTAGCGAGGGACGTCCGCGGCGCCGCGCGTCAACGGTGGCGACGAACGGAGACTCGCGCTGTAGCTCCCGCGAAGCCCCGTTCCCGGACGCTCTGGTGAGGCTTCGTTCCCAACGCTCCCGCGAGGCTCTCTTCCCGGAGTCTCCCGGCGTATTCACGCTCGCCGGCAAATCTTCACACGACTTGACGGTCGCCGTGCGCTCGCGTGTGCAGCATGGTTCGCATGGGAACACGCTCACTCAGGATGACGGTCCTCGCGTGGCTCTGTCTCGGAGCCAAGGCGCTGGCCGAAGACACACGAGACGAGGCCGTGCTGATCCTCGAGGGAGGCGTGCACGCCGAGCTCTCGGGCGAAGGCGGCGTGGCTCGGGTCCGCGGAGGCATCGTCATCCGTGACGGCGCGAGCCTCGTGATCCGCGACGGCGCCACGCTGATCATCGGGACCGCGCCCCCCGACGCGGCGCCACCCGTGTCGAGCCCGCCCGCGCCCGAGTCGGACGGCGACGACCTCGGAGACACGAGCGCCGCGGAGGTCGTCGCGCCGGACGCGGTGCAGTCGCCGCCCGCGCCCGTGATCCTCACCGTGCCCGACGATCCTCCGCCGGCCCCCGTCAACCAGGTGCGGGTCGTCGTCCAGCACGACACGGGCCTCGAGCGACTGCGGCTCGACGAGTACGTCGACGAATCCCAGGGCGACGCGCTCCGAATTCGCGGCCACTTCGGCCTCGACGTCGGGGTGCCCTTCGGCGGAGGTCGTCGCTTCGGGTTCTCGGGGCGCCTCGAGACCCGCAACCTCATCGACCTCGACTTCTCCATCGCCAGCTTCCGCGGAGAGCACGACCAGATGGTCCTCGGACGTGTCGGCGCGAGCGTGCGCTTCGTCGAGGTCGGCGTCTTCTTCGTCCGCGCTGGCGTCGGCGCCCGCATGCTCCGCGACCCGCGCTTGGAGGACGCCCGCGCGGGCTTCGACGGATCGCTCGGGTTGGGCCTCCGCGGCCGGCGCGCGACGCTCCACATGGACGGGACCTTCGGCCGCGCCGCGGGCGAGCAGCTCCTGGCGAGCTTTCGGGCCGAGCTCGGCGTCTCCATTCGCCCGCGCGCACAGATCGTCGCCGGCATCGACCACTTCGTGCTCGGCGCGCTCCAGCCGAACGCCACGGCGCTCACGAGCCCGACCGTCGGATTCCGCGTGCGCATGCGATGAGCGCCACGCTGTACGGAACCCACGGGCCGCGCTCGCGCGCTGACCCGCACGAGCCGACCTCGTCCGCGCCCAGACTCGACGCCCATCCTGCGCGGGGCGTGTCAGCCCTCGAGCGCGCCGATCGACGTCGTCACGTAGCCCGCCTCGGCGCCGAAGCTCTCGAGCGGGAGGCCCGCGCCGCGGAGGGCCGTCAGCACCCCGTGCGAGGTGTTCTCGCTGGTGCGCGAGCGATAGTGCACGCCGCCGCGCAGGCGCCCATTGCCGCGGCCCGCGACCAAGAGGGGGAAGTCGCGGTTCGAGTGGTTCCAGCCGTCCGTCAGCTCGCTCGTGATCAGGATCGACGAGTGGTCGAGCAGGTTGCCGTCGCCCTCGGGCGTGTCGCGCAGACGCTCGAGGAAATACGCGAGCTGCTGCATCGTGAAGACGACCGCGTTGTGCACCGTCGGCTGCGGGTTCGGCTCATCGTGGCAGATCTGGTGCAGGCTGTTGCGCGCGCCGACCGGCCAGACGATGACGCCGCTGCCCGCCGGCGCGAAGAGGACGCTCCACGCGCGCGTCAGATCGCAGGCGATCGCGGTGACGAGCAGGTCGCTCATCGCGCGGTTCTGCTGCTCGATCTGCTCGCGCCCCTCGACGTCGGGGAAGTCGCCGGGGTTCTCGGGCGTGGTGCAGGCGGCGCTCCCCGCGGCGAGGCGCTGCTCGAGCGTGCGGATGCTCTCGAAGTGCTGCTCGAGACGGACGCGATCGCGCGCGCCGACGCGACCCTGGAGGTCGCGCACCTGACCCATCACGGCGTCGAGCACGCTGCGGCGCGCGAGCTCGACCTCGGTCTCGAGCGGCATGCCGAAGAGGCGCGCGTGTAGGCGGCTCGGCGAGTACTCGCTCGGGTTGACGTTGTTGGGGCCGTTGTGGCTCAGGTGCTGGAAGGTCGTCCCCTCGTCCGTCCCGCGGAAGCGCGTGACGCCGACCTCGAGCGAGCGGAAGGGCGTCGTGCCCTCGAAGTGCGCGGCGGCGATCATGTCGACGCTCGGCCCCGCGAAGGTCGAGACGATGGTGTCCCGGGTCGTGCCGTTCTGGTGGTAGCGCATGCCCGTGAGCACGCCGGTCATGCCGCTGTGGTGCGGGTGAGTCGCCGTCTTGATCTCCGAGCCGCTGACGACGCTGACCCAGTCGCGCACGCCGGTGAGCGGCTGGAGCTGGGGGCTCGGCGTCCAGCCGGCGCCTTCGTTCGCCGGCACCCAGCGGTCCGGTTTGACGCCGTTGCCGAAGAACCAGAGCCCAAAGCGATCCGGGATCGCCTCCTGACCGAACGCGCGCCCGTTCGTGTCGAGCATCGCGTCGAGCGCTGGGAGGCCGACCGCCACCGCGCCCGCGCCGCCGAGCACCCCACGAAGAAACGTTCGTCGCTTCATGCGCCTCATCGCATCACCTCACGCACGCGACGGCGACGTTCTCGCCGGAGTTCTCGAGGGGGCCGAAGCCGCTGATGGCGCCGCTCGCGCGGCACCAGCGATGAATCGCCGCGTCGCAGTCGGGGCCGATGCGCGTGCCCGAGTGGCAGCCGCCGTGGTGCGCCGAGAGCGCGCCGTACGTGATCGAGTGCGTGGTCGCGGTCGGCACGCAGGTGACGTGCGCGGTCCCGTCGCCCGGAAGCTCCACGGGGCCGAACCCGGTCGTCAGCCCCTGCGCGCCGCACCAACGGTGGATCGCCGCGTTGCAGTTCGGCCCCATCACCTCGCCCGTCCCGTTGCAGGGGCCGTGGTGGCCCGAGAGCGCGGCGAAGCTCGCGACGCGCGTCTCGCCCTCGACGCAGGTGATGGCGGCGACGTCGCCGCCGTTCTCCACCGGACCGAAGCCGCTCTGGCTGCACCCGCCGACCTGACAGAGCCGATGGACGGCGCTGTTGCAGTTCACGCCGCGGCGCTGCGTGGCGCCGTCGCAGAGGGCGTGGTGGCCGCTGAGCTCGCGGAAGCTCGACGTCAGCGTGCGGGTGCCGAGGCCCTCGTCGACTCGGCCGTCGCAGTCGTCGTCCATCCCGTTGCAGATCTCCACGGGCGGCGTGTCGTTCGCGCACGCGCCCCAGCCCCCAGCCTCGCAGCGCTGCGTCCCGCCGCAGATCCCGTCGCAGCTCCGGACGAGCCCCTCGTCGATCGTTCCGTCGCAGTCGTCGTCGCGGCCGTTGCACTCTTCCGCGCGCGGCGTGGGCGCGTCACACGAGCCCCAGCTGCCCGTCGACGAGCAGCTCTGCTGCCCCTCACCGCAGGTGGTCGTGCACGCGCGGCGCGAGCCCGGCGCGCATGCCGCCTCGGGGTCGAGGGCCGCGTAGCGGAAGCCGTCGCTGAGCACGAGCGCCTCGACGAGGCGGCGGAAGCGGTGGGCGTCCGCGACGAAGCGGTCGCCCAGCTCTTGGACGACGATCTCCTCGCCGAGCTCCTCGAGGTGACCGGTGGCGAAGCGGTAGAGCCGGCGCGAGAGGCACGCGGCCACGCGCTCGTCCTCGGCGAGGAAGCGCCCGAGGTCCGCGGCGTTCGCGATCGGCGCTCCATCGACCTCGGTCACGGTGTCGATCGGCAACCCCTCGTCGGCGTCGCGCCACTCGCCGAGCGGGCCGAAGCGCTCGAAGGCAAAGCCGATCGGGTCCATCTTGTCGTGGCAACCTGCGCAGACGGGATCCGTGCGGTGGCGGTCGAGTCGCTCTCGCATCGTGCGCGGTCCGCCCTCGGGGTCGTGCTCGAGCGAGGTGTCGACGCCTGGGGGCGGCGGCGGCACGTCCTCGCAGAGCAGGTTCATGCGCACGAAGCGGCCGCGGTTGGTGGGGGAGGTGAGCGTCGCGTGCGACCAGAGCGCGAGGAAGCCCGCGCGGCCGAGCAGGCCCCCGCGCTCGCTCGAGGCCGGCAGGGTGACACGCGAGAGACCGTGCGCGGGGTCGGGCGCCCCGGCCGTGACGCCGTAGACGTCGGCGAGCGCGGGGTCCACGTAGGCCACGTCGGTGTCGAAGATCGCCCGGACGTCGCCGTCGGTGAGCGCGTGCTCCGCGAAGAGGATCTCCAGCTCGCGGCCCATCGTGCGCAGGAGCTCGGGCGTGAGCTGCGGGTACGCCTCGGGGTCCTTGCTGACCGCCGGCAAGCGGTCGAGGCTCATGTGCTCCGCGAAGAAACGCCCCATCGCACCCGCCGCGCGGGGATCGGCGAAGAGACGCCCGAGCTCGCGCCGCAGGCCCTCGTCGGTGACGAGCTCACCGCGCTCGGCGGCGTCGAGCAGCGCGGCGTCGGGCGTCGTGCCCCACAGGAAGTACGAGAGCCGCGCGGCCATCTCGACGCTGGTGTAGCGGCGCCGGGTCGGGTCGCCTGGGTCGGGCTCGCCGATCTCGACGCGGAAGAGAAAGTGCGGCGACTGCAAGATTGCCTGCAGCGCGAAGCTCGCCGCGCGGTGGGGGTCGCGCAGGCGGGCGCCGAGTGTCGCGGTGAGCGCGACGAGCGCGTCGACCTCGCCCGGCGCGAGCGTGCGTCGCCACGCGAGACGGCCGAAGCGCTCGAGGAAGCCGCGCGTGCAGGCGTCGCCCGCCGACTCGATGGCGCAGCCGACGAACGCGTCCCGACGGGTCGGGTCCGCGAAGACGTGGTCGGCGACGAGGCGGGCCGCGGCCTCGTATTGCTCGGCGGCGCGTGGCGAGATCGTCAGCTCCGACCCGCCGATGGTCGTGAAGCCGTGGAGCGGCGTGTCGACCTCGAGGTCGTCGGGGATCGGCGTCCCCGCGGGGAGGAGGTCGCGCAGGGTGCTCTCGTACTCGACGCGCGTCAGCCGGTGCAGGGTCGCCGGGGCGGGAGAGAACTCGAGCGGCTCTTGCGGCCGCGGCGCGCGGGGGTCCCGGCCGTCCGGCCCGGGATCCCCGATGCTGCCCGAGCAAGCGGCGAGGGACACCGCGAGAACGGCCCGCAGCCAGGGTCGAGGGTCGCCAGGGCTCATCGTGATCGATGCTCACATGCAAGTGATGGACCGCACAAGCGCACCCAAGATCCCGTGAAAGATCGGGGGCTGCCGGGGGACTGCGGAGTCGAGTCCCCACCCGCCCGCGTCAAGAAGCGCCGCGTGCTGGTCGGATCGGGGCCCAGCGCACCGGCCTCCCGACATCCCGCGACGGCTGTGGCGAGGGACGTAACCCTTCGGAGCGCGAGACGACCGACCCGCCGTGGTCATGACCTTCGCAGAAGCGACGCGCGTCGAGCGCGTGGACGAGCACACCTTCGCCGCGAACGTGCCCGAAGGGTGGCAGCAGGGCCGCGGCGCTTACGGCGGCCTCGTCGTCGGCTTGATGATTCGCGCGCTCGAGGCGCTCGAGGACGACGCGACGCGACCGCTGCGGGCGCTCTCGGCCGAGATCCCGAGCCCCGTGATGTCGGGGCCGACGACCCTGCGGCTGACGACCTTCCGACGTGGGAGCGGCGTGAGCTCGCACGAGGCGCACTTGGTGCAGGACGGCGAGGTGCGAGCGCGCGCGAGCGGCCTCTTCGGCAAGGCGCGCCCCGTCGAGCTGGCGTGGCAGCCCGAGCCTCCGACGATCACCCCCTTCGATTCGGCTCCGGTCGTCCCCGAGCTCCCCTCCTCGCCCCCCTTCACTCGACACTTCGAGTACCGGCTCACCGGCCCGTTCCCGTTCGCGGGGGCATCGCGCGAGCCCGTGGTCGAGGGGTGGGTGCGGCCCCGCGCGCCGCTCGCGCGACTCGGCGTGGCGGAGGTCGCGGCGCTGGTCGACTGTTATTGGCCCTCCTTCTTCACGCCCGCCGCCGCGCCACGCCCTTCGAGCACGATTGGCTACGCGCTGCACACGACGCCTGCCGCGGAGCACCTCGCGGCCGACGCCCCCCTCTATTATCGCGCGCGCACACTCCAGGTCGCGGCTGGCTTCCTCTACGAGCAGCGCGAGCTGTGGACCGCGGAGGGGGAGCTCGTCGCGCTCAACCCGCAGACCTTCTGCGTCATCCAATGACCAGCGCCCCACGCGACGGGTCGGGGTGAAGGCTCCCCGCGGACGGCGGAAAGACTCGAAGGGCATTTCGGCCGCTCCGAAGGGGTGCTATGGGGTGCCCGCCCGATGAAGCCCCGAGTCCTGATCGTCACTCCGACCTACAACGAGCGCGAGAACCTCGCGTCCTTCCTGGACGGCGTCTTCGACGTGCTGCCCGAAGCGAACGCGCTCGTCGTCGACGACGCCTCCCCCGATGGGACCGGAGCGCTCGCGGAGCAGATCGCGAAGGTCGACAGGCGGGTGAAGGTCCTGCACCGCCCCGGGAAGATGGGCCTCGGCAGCGCCTACCTCGACGCGTTTCGCTATGGGATCGCGGAGGGCTACGACCTCATCTTCGAGATGGACACGGACCTCAGCCACGACCCGCGGTACCTGCCCGACTTCCTCGAGGCGTTCGAGCGCGGCGCGGACGTGGTCATCGGCTCGCGCAACGTCGCGGGCGGCGGCGTCGAGGGGTGGGGGCTCGGGCGCCACGTGCTCAGCAAGGGTGGCAGCCTCTACAGCCGCATGCTCCTCGGGCTCGGGGTGCGCGATCTGACGAGCGGCTACAAGGGCTTTCGCCGCGAGGTGCTCGAGCAGATCGATCTCGAGGCGGTGCGCTCGGAGGGCTACTCCTTCCAGGTCGAGCTGACCTATCGCGCCATCCGCAAGGGCTTCCGCGTCGCGGAGGTGCCGATCATCTTCGTCGACCGCCGAGTCGGGCAGAGCAAGATGAGCCGCGCGATCTTCGCCGAGGCGATCCTCATGGTCCCGAAACTGAGGCTCGAGGCGCTCCTCGGGAAGCTCTGACCGCAACCCCGCCCGATTTGCTCGTCGCTGCGCGAGCCCGACATCACATCGCTCGGCGGTCGGCGCTCCCGGCACCCAGCTGCCATGGACTGCGCTGCTCGGCCGTGTGACGTCGTCGCTCGTCGCTGCACGAGCCCGACATCGCACCGCTCGCCCTCGCGCTCTCGGCGCGCAGCTGCCATGGACTGCGCCGCTCGATCGTGGTGACCACGTCGTCGCTCGTCGAGCGCCGAGCTCCGCGAGGCTTCTCTACAGCTCCGCCAGCGCCGCCAGCACCTCGTCGACGTGCACGGCAGGGTCCACGTCCTCGAAGACGCGCCGCAGGATGCCCTGGGCGTCGATCAAGAAAGTCATTCGCTTGGCGTAGCCGAGACGGACGGGGACGCCGTAGGCCCTCGCGATGGCTTCATCGGTGTCGGCCAAGAGCGCGAAGGGGAGCGCGTGCTCCTCCGCGAACGCGCGGTGCGACTCGATGTCGTCCGTGCTCACGCCCAGGACGATGGCGCCGCGCGCCTGCAGCCGGTCCCACGCGTCTCGGAACGCGCACGCCTCGGCGGTGCAGCCTGGTGTCGCGTCCCGCGGGTAGAAGTACAAGACCACCGGGCGACCTCGGAGCGAGGCCAGGCTGATCGCTTCGCCCGTCTGGGTCGCCGCCTCGAACGCGGGCGCGCGCTGGCCGACGGCGACGGGCGCTTGCGCGCCCCCACAACCGGCGAGCGCGAGCAGCGCGGTGAGGGCAGCGCCACGGCGGAGGGATCCGGAATCCACCACGCCACGGTGGAGGGGCCCGGGAACCACCGGGCGACGGCGGAAGGTGCGCGACGTGGGATCCCATACACGCGCGGGAAGGCCGCACGTTCGCTCGCCGACCTCGACCCGCCCGGAGACCCGCGTTCGTGCCATGCGCGGGGCATGGAGCCGACGGCCCCGCCCGTCAACGAGCCGACGCTTGATCCGAGCCCCCCCACCCACCACCATCCCCCCGGTGAGCCCCAGCGTCCTCATCCTGGACGACGACGCCGCGTTCCGCGCGCTGGTACGACCCGCGCTCGAAGCGCAGGGGCTCGACGTCCTCGAAGCGTCGAAGGGCCGCGAGGCGCTGCGGATGGTACGCGAGCACGTCCCCGACGTGCTCGTCGTCGACGGCCTTCTCCCCGACACCAACGGGATGCGCTGGATCGAGGCCGTGCGGCGCGAGCTCGTGACGGTGCCCGTCGTCTTCGTCTCCGCCTTCTTCCGCGACCTCGACTCGTACAAACGGCTCAAGCAAGACCTCGGCTGCGCGGAGGTCGTGTACAAGCCCGTGTCTCCGACCGACTTCGCGCGGCGCGTCGCGCGCCTCGCGCCGCAGACCCGCACGCGGATCCGGGTCCCCTCGGAGGTCGACCTCGAGGTGACCCTCTTCGAACGAGAAGAGTCAGGTCTCTCCGCGGAGACCTACGAGTCCGCTGGCGAGCGGCTCTCCGAGGAGGTCTCGCTCGACAACCTCTTCGACGACGTGACCGCCGCGGACCCGGCGCCCGCCGCGACCGCCGTCGACATGGTCCTCCCCTCGCTGCGCGCGCGATATGCGGAAGAGCTCCCCGCGCGCCTGCGGGTCGCGGTCGGCGCGTGCCAGAAGGTTCGGCGGCACCCAGAGGTCACGCACGACCGAGAGGCCGCGATCCAAGCGGTGCACGACCTCGCCGGGACGGCGCCGAGCTTCGGTTTCGTGCGTGTCGGGGAGGCCGCGAGCCTGCTCGAGCGCACGCTCCGCGACATCGACGCGCGACAGACGCCCGACTGGCCGACCTTCGACCGCGCGCTCGCGGTGCTGGCGAGCGATCGCACCGCGCTCGCCGCGACCGTCGCGATCACCCTCCCCGCGTCGGGCCTCGGGGCCGCGCTCGACGCTTCTCTTCCACTCGCCGACGAGCCGACTCGCCCACCGCGCGTCGCGCCCGAGCGCTCGCGTCTGCTCGGCCCGCGCGTGCTCGTCATCGACGACGACCCTGCGCTGGGCGAGTACGTCGCCTCGGCGCTCGGAGACTCGCTCGCGCTCTTCACGCACGCCTCCTCGTTCGAGGCGCTCGGCCTCGAGCCCATGGTCGAGAGCTCGCGCGTCGACGTCCGCGCGTACGAGCAACCGCTCGATCTCGACGCCATCGACGGCGCCTTCGTCGCCTCGCCCTTCTGCAACGACTCCGGCACCGCGCGCGTCATCGCGCACCTCCGCCAGCGCCGCCCGGGACTCCCCGTCGCCATCCTCGGCCTCGAGGACGGCTGGAGTGCGCGGCGCGAGGCGATGGCGGCGGGCGCCGACCTCTTCATCGCGCACCCCGTCGACGACCGCGTGCTCTACCGCGCGCTCGCACGCCTCGACGGACTGAGCCCCGAGCCGCTCCGGGTCGACTGCCACGGCACGCCGGGGCTGAGCGCGGCCCTCGAGGCCGTCGGCGTCCGCGCCCGCGACCTCGCCGACCCCTCCGCGATGCTCGGCGCTCTCGCGCACGACCCGCCCCACGCAGTGGCGGTCGGCGGCCCCGAGGCGCTCGCGCTGCTGCGCGCCCTGCGGATGGCCGACGGCGGGGACGAGGTCGCGCTCCTCGCGTCGAGCGGCTCGGGCGCCGAGGCCCTCGAGGCCGGTGCCGACGCGATCCTCCCGCTCGGTCGTGCCCGCGCGACCGTGGT
>JAHBWH010000243.1 GCA_019637115.1 Myxococcales bacterium
CCCGACGAGGCCGCACGACTCCACGCGCGGAGCGCGCTGCGCTCGCCCATGCCGCACGTTCGCGCGCGCGCCGCGGCGGTCCTCTGGAGCGCGCCGGAGCTCTCCGACGAGGTGCTGGAGGCGGCGCTCTCGGCGATCACGCCGCGAGAGGGCCAGGCGCTCGACGAACGCCACGCGATCGCGCTTCTGGCGCTCGCGCCCACGCTCCGCGCCGCGCCGCGTCCGGACCGACGTCGCTCCAGGCAGGTGGCGCGGCGGCTCGCCGAGACCTTCCGCGCCGGCCTCGAGGAGGCGGCCGCGAGCCAGAGCGACGATCCTGCGCTGCACGCCGCCGTCGCCGCCGCGCTCGCTTGGACCGGCGAGCGCCGCGCCGCGCGTGAGGCCGAGCGCCGCGCCGCGCGTCACCTCGCGAAGCTCGACGACGCCGAGTGGCTGCAAGCGCGGTCGCCGACCACGGGCTCTCAGAACGTCGTACCGACCGCGCTGCTCGCGCTCGCCCGCATCGGCGACGAACGCCGGCGCGAGGCCTACCCGCTGGTCCGTACGCTCACGCGATGGGCCTTCGAGGCGAGCGCGCTCCCGCCAACGCGCGCGCCGCTCGGCGCCGACGGCCTCGGCCTCGCCGCCGCCGCGCTCGCCCTCGTCGCCACGGGTGGCGACGACCCGCGCGTGGTGGCGCAGGTGGACGGGCGACCTCACGAGCTCGTCCTCGGCGGCGAGGGCACGCCAGGGATGGCGGTCTCGTCGTTGCCCGAGGTCGAGCCGGGGCGCGCGCACGAGATCGTCGTGCGCGCCGCGGCCGCCAGCGCGCTGCGGGTGACCGTGACGGCCGACCTCCGCGTCCCGTGGGCGGCGGACCCACGCGGCCCGCTCGAGGTCGAGTGGCGCGACGCCGAGGGGCGCTCGCTCTTCGCGTCGGCCGACGCGCCGCTCCGCGCGGCCCCGGACCGACCGACGCACGTGGTCTTGCACGTGCGCAACCGGCGACCGCGCGTGCTCTCGCGACCGATGGTCGAGATCGCGCTCCCCGCGGGGGCCGAGCTCGCGGCGACGCCGACGCACGGCGGCCACTCCGCCCGCGCCGACGGCGGCGTGCTGACCGTCCCCCTGCCAGCGCTGCTCCCCGGCCGCAGCGCGCAGATCCCGCTCGCGATCCGTTGGGGCACGAGCGGCGCGCTCGAGGGCCTCGGCGTGAGCGCGTGGTCCGCGGAGCGCCCCGACGTCCGCACCGTGATCGTGCCGCGCGCCGTGCTCGTCGGCCCCGACACGGCAGCCCCCGCCGCGCCACGCGCCCGAGGAGATCGCCCGTGAGCCGCCTTCCCCGCCTGCCCTCGACCCGAAAGAGCCCTCCCGTGCGCGCTTCGTCGCTCATGCTCGCCTCCGCCCTCGCGCTCGCCACCGTCCCCGCGCCGAGCCCCGGCGACGCGCAGACCGTCCTCCGGCGCGCGCTACCACCCGGCCCGCTCAGCGGGCTCGAGCTCGACCTCGAGGGGCCCCTCCGCGTGCGCCCGGGGGAGCGCGCGCGGTGGTTCGTCGTCGGGCACGAGATCTTCCGCGATCGCGATCTCCGCGCCGCCCGCGGGGCGACGCTGCAGGTCTTCGCGAGCTACGAGCCGAGCCGCCCGGTCGCCGAGCTGACGCTCGACGAGCGCGGCCGCGGCGCGGTCGAGGTCGAGATCCCCGCGACCCTCCCCGGCCGCTTCACCCTCTACCTCGATCTGCGGGTCGACCGCTCGCGCATGAGCCGCCGCTTCTCGATCGGGGTCGAGGTCGACCGGTCGAGGCAGCTCTCACTCGAGGCCCCGCAGCTCACGACCGGGGCAGGCGTCGGCGCCGAGGAGCGCGTCGGCGTCCTCGGGCGATTGACCGACGGCCTCGGCGCGGGGCTCTCGGGCGAGCGCGTCTCGATGGGCGTCTTCGAGGGCTCGCGCCTCGTCGGCCCGCCGCTCGCCATACGTACGAGCGAGGACGGGCGCTTCCACGCCGTGCTCGAGGCCCCGCGCGCGGCGGCCGCGCCGCTCCGGATCGTCGCGCGACATCGCCCGAGCGGGGACGAGGCGCCTGCCGAGGTCGAGGCCTCGCTGCCGCTGACGCTCCGCGAGCCGGCCCCCGCGACGCTCGATCTGCGGGCGAAGGCGCGGCGCGATCTGCTCGGACCGCGCGAGGTCGTCGAAGTCGACGTCTTCGTCCGCGACGCGCGCGGCGTCGGCGTCGCGGGCGCCACCATCGAAGGCCCCGCCGTCGAGGGCGACGAGCCCGAGCGCGCGACCACCGACGCTCGAGGCCTCGCGACGCTGCGCGCCCGCGCGCCCGCGCGCCTTGGCGACGGCGAGCTGCGCTTCTCCGTGCTCATCCCCGGCCTCGCCCGCGCGGACGCCGCCGCCGCGGTCCGCGTGACGAACGGACGCCCCACCCTGCGCGCGGTCGTCGAGGGGGGCGCGCTCCTCCTCGGCGTTCCGTCGCGTGTCTTCGCCCGCGCCGTCGGCCCGGACGGCGCGCCGCTCGCCCAGCGTGTGCTCACCCTCCGGCTCGGCGATCAGACCGCGCGGGCGACGACGGACGCCGCGGGCGTCGCGGCCCTCGACCTCACGCTCCCCTTCGCGCCGGGCGACCTCGACGCGCCCGACGCCTGCGGCGGCGGCACCGCGATCGAGGCGCGGCTCGCGCTGGAAGGCGACGGGCGCGCGACTCAGGCGCTCTGCCTGCCCCTCGACCCCGACGGGGTCGTCCGCGCGCGCGCGACGCACACCGACGGCGGGGCGCGCGTCGATGTCGTACGGCGCGCCGATGCCCGCGCGATGCCCGTCGCGCTCACCTTGCTCGAGCGCCGCGGCGGCGCGTTCGTCCCGATCGCCGAGCGCGTGCTCGCGCCCACCGAGTCCACCGCGACGCTCACGGCTGCGGGTCTGCATCCGTTCCGCTACGTCCGGGCGCGCGCGCTGACCCGCGACGGCGTCCCGGCGGGCAGCGTGGCGGGCGATCCAGCCTCGGACGCGGGGCTCGAGCTCAGGAGACACGGACCGTGACGGCGACCCCAGCGGCGCCGGCCACGCCAGCAGGGCGAGCGGTAGGAGCGGCAGCGTCAGCGGCGACAGCGGCAGCGGCAGCGGCAGCGCCAGTGGCAGCGGCAGCGGCAGCGGCAGTGGCAGCGGCAGTGGCAGCGGCAGTGGCAGCAGCAGCGGCAGCGGCGTGGAGACGCTCGTCATCGCGCTCCCGCCTGCGGCCGCTGCGTCGCTCCGCGCGAGCGCGCCCCGCACGCCGCTCGAGCATGCCGCGCGCGCCGCCGCGAGCACACCGAGCGACGACGCGGCGCCGGCGGTCTGGAGAGGCGGGCGCGAGATCTTCCTCCCCGCCGTCGAGGACGCAGTGACGCGCGGCGTCCTCCGTGACGCCTGGCGGCAGCGCGCGGTGTACCGGACGGGCCGGCTCGCGCTCGTTCTCCGCGCGATCGAGGCCGAGGTCCGAGACGCGAGCGGCGAGGGAGACCTCACCGCAGTCGCGGTCCGCGAGGGCCCTCGCTGGCGCTTCAACCGCGCGGTGCTCGAGCGCGCGGTGAGCGCTCAGCCGCTCGGCGCCGAGGGCGCCCGCGACCTCGGCGGCCTCCCGCTCTCGCTCGACAGCCTCGAGGCCGCCGACCCGGCCCTGACCTTCGATCGCGTCGCGCGCCGCGTCACGCGCGCGCGACTGCTCCGCGTGCTCGTCGCGCTGCGCGGCTTCGTCCACGAGCGCGGCCTCGATCTCCGCTTCGCGCGCCGCGGCGAGGTGGAGAGCTGGCTCGTCGCGATGCTCGACGAGGGCCTCGTGCAGGAGGCCGATCTCCGCGACGGATGGGGCCACGCCCTCGCGCTGCGAGCGAGCGCGAGCCCTCGCTTCCGTCTCTTCACGCCGGTCGCCGGGTACGAGCTCGTCGCGCCGGGGCCGGACGGCCGCGCGGGCACCGCCGACGACGTCTGGGATCCGATCGCGCGCGTGCTGCCGAGCGGCGGCCTCTACGCGAGCGCGGTCGACGAGGACGGCCTGCTCGTCCGGCTCCAGGGCGTCGCGCTCGCGCGCGCGACGGTCGCCGAGCTCTCCACCATCTTCGACGAGGACGCGCGGGGTGGCGTCGAGGTCGCGCCGCCGCCGACGTGGGACGACGTGCCGTCCGCGCTGCGCTTCGCCATCCTCGACACCCGCGACGCCGCGCTCCTCGACGACCCGCTCGATCCGAGGCCCGCGGGGCGCGCCACGGACGCGTTCGTCGGCGCGCTCGACGAGTGGCGCCTCCCCGACGCCCCCGGCCGCTACGTCGTGCTCACCTTCGAGCGAGCCACCTTCGAACGAGCGGGAGGGGGCCCCGGAGGAGGCTCCGAGGGGCGAAGCCTCGCGGAGGACCAGCTCGTCACGCGCGCCGCGCTCGCGCGCGGCGGCGACGTGCGCTTCGTCAGCGAGCTCCCCTCGCGCTGGCCGAGCGCGCCGCTCCGCCAGCGGCTGGACTTCGTCGCGCTCCGCGACCTCACCGGGCTGCGGCTCGAGATCGAGGCGGAGGGCGCCGAGGTCGAGGCCACGGGCGGCGCCCGCGACGCGGCGGCGGGGACACGGGTCACATGGCCGACGCGCCTGCGCGCCACCCAGCCAGCGGGTCGCGTCGTGCTACGCGCGGTGGACGCCGGAGGGCGCGTGCACGCGACCGTCGAGCACACGTTCAGGCGCGACGAGCCGAATCGCGCCACGCGAGACCGACGAGGCGGCGCGCTCTTGCGCGAAGGCGCGCCTTGGTCGCTCGACGTCCCCACGCCCGAAGGCGCCACCAACGCCCGCGCGCGCCTCGTGGTCACGGCGCCCGGCCGCCTCCATCGCGACCCGCTCGTGCGCGCCTGGGCGCCGCGCGCGCCCGCGCTCGTCGCCTGGGCCGCGGTGCTCTCGGGCGACACTCCGTCGCGCGAGGTCCGCGACGCGCTCGCGCACGACCCACGGGACGCGCTCGCGCGCGCCTGCGCGTCCGTCGCGCGCCTCGGCCTCAGCGACCGCGGCGTCGCCGCCCGCGCCCTCGCCATCGAGCCCGAGACGCAGCCGAAGCGCGCCGCCGCGTTGCTCGTCGCGCTCGCCCCGACCGCGCCGCCCCCCTGGGAGGAGCGCGACACCACCGTCGAGCGCCTCCGCGAGGTCCTGCGCGACACCACGCGCACGCACGCCGACGAGCCCCTCGTGCTCGCGCGCGCGGCGGCGGCGCTGCTCTCCGCCGACCCGCGCGACGAGAGCGGCCGGCTCCTCTTGGCGCGCGCGGCGCGGCGCTTCGACGATCGCGGCTTCACCGAGGACGCCTCTGCCGCAGCGACCGACCCACGCGACGCGCTCACGGCGACCGTCGCGCTGGCGATCGCGGCGCACCACGCGGGAGACGCCGCGCTGCGGGATCGCGCGCTCGCGATCGCGGCGCCGCGCGCCTGGCTCGGCCTGCGCGAGCCTGGCGAGCTCGCGTTCTGGTGGCTCGCGGCGTCGGCGAGCGGCGCGCTCGGCGCCGCGGAGGACGTCGAGCTGCTCGTCGATGGCGCGCCCGTCGCGCTCACCGGTGGGCTCGCGCAGGTACCGCTCGAGGGTCGGTGGCGCGCGGAGGTCGCCGTCCGCGGCGCGCGCGCGCTCGCGCGCTTCGAGGCCCGCTACGACGACGCGATCCCCGACGCCGACGCGCCCTTCGCGCTCACGGTCGAGGGACACCCCGGTCGCGCCGACCGCCCCGCCGCGCTCGAGCTCGTGGTGGAAGCGAAGACGGCGTCCGAAGAACCACGGCTGCTCGTGCGGCTCCCCGCCGCCTCGACCCTCGACCCCGGCGCACGCGCAGCGCTCACGCGGACCGCGGGCGTGCGCGAGGTGAGCGAGGGCCCCGACGGCGCGCTCGTCATCGCTCTCCACCCCCTCGCCTCCGGTGAGGTGCGCCGCCTGCCGCTCCGCCTCCGCTGGCTCGGCGCAGGCGAGCGCGTCGGCCCCGCCCTCGCCGCGTGGGACGCCGCGCGCCCGTGGGCGAGCGCGAGCCGCCCCGGCACCACCCTCACGATCGCCCCGCGCCGCACCTCGCGCTGAGGACCTCCACGAGAGGCACCCATGGCACCTTGTAGAATGTGGAAGAGTTCGCTAGTGGACACTGCGTGAACCGCTTCATCATCGCGACGTCTCTTCTGATAGCCGCTTGCGCCCCCACGACTTGGGCTGGGGAAGTCCGACGACAGTCGACGTTGCAGCTCGATTGTCCGGACCATCGAATCGCCGTCCAGCGCTACGCTGGCCACAACTACGAGGCCTACGGCTGCGACCGAGCGATGCGGTACACATGCCAGAGCCGCGTTTGTACGAGCGCCAGCGAGGCGCTCCCGGCGACCACGGACGCGATGAGACCGCTCGTCACGCGCACGGAACAGGCGCGCACACAGCTCTCTTCGCTGGGAGGTGCGATCACGGCTCGGTGTTCGGGCGGCCAACCCTTCTCTGCGACGCTCACCATCAACCCGAAGGGCAAGGTCACGAACGTCGCCACCCCGACTGGTCGTGAGAGCTGCCTCGCTCGGGAGGTGTCGGGTGTCGCGTTTCCGCCTGGGAGCGGCGCCCTGCAGCTGACCCACGTCTTCCGGTGACGCTCGCGCCGCGCGGAGCACCGGCCAGGCATGGCGGAAAGTTCCCGCTCGAATCGCCACGGCGTATCGTCTCGCATGCACTTCGCGTTCGCTGGCGCCTATGGGCTCGCGCTCTCCGCGCTCATCTTCAGCTCGGCGTTCACGCACGCCGTGGTGGGGCTCTTCGTCCGTGACCCGTACACGCTCGGGACGCACGGCGCCGACTGGATGTATTGGCATGGCGTCAGCTGCTCGTTCGTCGGGATCGTCGCCCTCTCCGCGCGCACTTGGGACGAGGGCCGCCCCAAGACCGCGATGGCCTGGGCTACTGGCTTCGTCTATGGGGTCTGGGGCCTCCAGAACCTGCGCCTCGTCCTCGCGACCGACCGGTTCGGGCCGCTGATGTGGGCGCACGTCGCGCTCTGCCTCGGCGTCGGCGTCTCCGGCGTGATCACCGCGCTCCGCTCGAAGCGGGGTTGAGCGACGCGTTCCCTCGGAGCGGGGCCGAGCGAAGCGCTCTTCGAGCGCGTTCACGTGCGAGTCGGTCGAGCCGGGGCCGCGTGAGCGGGTCGTTCGCGCGGCGGCAACGTGCCTCCTCGAGCGGCGGGCGCTACCAGCGGACCTCGTACTCGCAGGCCTCGCCGTTGTCGTATCGACACGCGACGTGTCTCACGGAGGCGCGATCCGCGCCGGTCAGCCGGAGGCCCATCTCGATCCACGCCGGGCAACCGGGCCCGCAGAAGAGACGGTTGGGCGCCCGATCGTCACCGACGGGCATCGCGAGCCTCAGCCGCCAGAGGTTCTCTTCGACCTGGGTCGGCGTGAGGGCGCCGACGTCGAAGTAACGATTCCAGAGCGAGCCCGTCCGCTTCACGAGGAAGCCGGGAGAGCCCCAGCTGAGCACCATCTTGTAGATGCTGCTGAGATCGCGGTCGGCGATGAACGCGGAGACTCGAGCCATCTCGTCGTCCGCCGACCCGCGGTGCATCACGTGGCAGACGCGATCCACGAGGCGGTTCGCGACGCCGATCGGGTACCAGCCGCCGACGAGCAGGATGCTCTCCAGCACCTCGCGATCGGCCGCTGTGCTCGCCGCGAGGATGTCGCGCCAGCCCGACTCGCCATGCTTCTGAAGGACGTAGTCCTTCGTGTGAATGAGGAGGCTACCCTTCCCCCGCCCAACGCTCGCCACGACGTGAGCGTATCCCAGAACCTCGCGCTTGGTACAGCAGAACTGGTGGCCGCGCGCTGGTGGCGGGCTTGGCAGAACGCAGCCTACGGTCGCGCGCGACGCTTCGCTGCGCCTTCACCACGACTCCAGGCTTGTTCGTTGGCGTCCGCGTTCGGCATCATCGCCCTCATGTTCTTGGGCAACGCGGGACGACGAGGAAATCCACAATCAAAGCAATTCCTCTACCAACGGAAAGGCCCTTGGCCACAACCGTCTCCGACCGAACCGCTCGGGACGGCGCCGGAGGTCCTCCACCTTCCGTGGCAAGAGAAGCTCGACTGGCAGTGGCACATCGGGCTTCGCTACATGCGCGACGTCTTCCTCTGTTCCCCGGCCGCCGCGTTTCGCGCCTTGCGCTTCCGGGAGCTCCCCGCGATCGACGACGCCGCGATGGCCGACGGGCTGACCCGCGGCCTCTATTCGCGCTTCCTCGCCCCGCTGGATCCGCCCGACGTGGCGACCTTCGCGGGCGCCTACGATCCCACCGACGGCGCCGTCTATTACAAGATGGACTTCGCGCCGATCGGCGAGGTGAAGCCCTACGACGGCATGTACGTCTCGCCGACGGTGACCCTGCTGCGTCGCGCGAGCCCGACCGCCGAGACCTTCGAGGTCCTCGCCATCGCGGTGGGCGCGGCCCGCGCGGTCCTGCGGCCGACGGATGGCGACGCTTGGCAGCTCGCGAAGTACTTCGTCCTGCAGGGCTGCAGCTACGCGACGCTCTTCACCGAGCACCCGAACGTCCACTTCCCCTACGACACCATCAACGCGGTGACGAAGGGCTCGATCCCTACGCACCACGTGCTCTTCCGCCTGCTCATCCCGCACCTGCGCTTCTCGCTCGTGCTCGACAACGCCGTGCTTCAATCGTCCAGCTCCGTGATCAGCGAGTCGCGTCGAACGCTCTACGACCCCTTCACCGCCGCCGCGAGCGCGGGCCTGATGTCCTTCTTCATGGCCGGCTACAAGGGCATCCCGGACAACTCGGCCTACCCCGCGTACCAGTACCCGTCCTCGCGCGACGAGCTCCCGCTCCCGCCGACGAAGTACGGCGCGTTCCTCCGCGCATACTTCGAGCCCTTCCACGCCTTCACCACGGCGGTCGTCGCGACGATCGAGGACGACGAGATGGGCTACTGCGAGGAGTGGGCGCGCTGGATCCAGACCTGGATCGAGACGTTCCCGCTCCTCCCCTTCCGCCACGTCGACGCGGCAGAGCGGGAGCGCTCGCGCGAGAAGCTCGCGTTCGCGCTCGCGGTGATGCTCTGGGACCTCACGGTCGTGCACTCGACCGACCACCTGAACTTCGCGACCGACATCCCCGTCGAGTGGAAGTGCTTCCGGCTCCGCGTCCCCGCGCCGACCGGTCCCGGCGCCACCCTCGATCGCCGCGCCCTCTCGAAGAAGGTCGACCTCTTCAAATCACACCTCGCCCACCGGATGTTCTTCGCGCCGACGACGGTGACGCGCCTGGTCGACGTGAAGTACGGCTTCGAGACCAACGCCCTCCGCGCGGCGCGGAACGCCTTCTTCGAGCAGCTCCGCGCGGTCGACGCAGGCCTCGCGGGTCAAGGCATCCCCCGCTTCATGGCGCTCGACGAGATGGCCGCGAGCATCCAGTACTGATCGCGTCGCCTCCCCTCGCGTAAACGCGCTCGTCGGCCCACGGACCGCGCCACGAGGAGCGGGTGATGCGCGCCGATCACGACGAGCGCGCGTCGGCCCGGTGCCACGTCTGCGCACGTGGTGCCCGCCTCTGCGCGCGTGGCTACGGGCCGATACCAAGCGGCGGGCCGACGACGCTTCACGCGAGCGCGAAGGCGGCGCTCGGGTCGAGGGTCGCGAGGCGGGCTAGGATCTCGTCCGGCTGGTGGGGCGCGGGGGGCGCGTCGGGGCTCGCGCTGAGCTCGCGGAGCGCGCGCACGTAGCCGGCGAGCACGTCGGCGAGGGGCTCGGGGTCCCAGGCCGCGAGGGCGAGCGCGTCGGCCTCGGCCAGGAGGTCGGCGTAGATCGCGGCGGCGAGCGCTGGGCGGCGCCCCTGCACGTAGAGCTCGGCGATGCGGCGGCGGAGCGTGAACCGGCGGCGGCCGCGGGCGCGCTCCGCGCGCTCTCCGAGGAGGCGCAGCGCGCTCGGGACGTCGTCGCCGACGGGCTCGTCGTCCTCTGCGCTCGTCGCGTCGCCCGAGGACACGCGCGCTGGCGCGGCCTCGCCGATCCAGCTCCGGATCGACGCATCCGCGAAGGCCGTGCCGTCTTGGAACGCCAGCTCGGTGAGGCCCGGCAGACGCGCGACGAGCGCCCGCAGCGCCCCGCGCAGCACCGCGGCGGCGTCCTTCGCGCCGAGGGCCTCGAGCGCGTCGTGGTAGCGGCGGTGCAGCTCGAACGCGAAGGGCGCGTGCTCGGCCGCGCCGCGCGCGGTGCGCGCCAGCCGCTCGGGGTCGCCGGCGGCCGCGCGGAGCTCCTCGAGCACGATGGAGCGGGGCGCCGGGATGTACGTCCGCTGGCCTTCGCTGGTGTCCGGGAGCCGATCGAGGTCCAGGAAGAGCGCCGTGATCCAGAGCCGCACGCCCTCGGGGTCGGTGACGGCGAGCGGGCGCGCAGCCGCGAGGAGCGCCTCGGCCGTCTTGCGCAGGAAGGGCGCGAGCGGCTCGGTGCCCGCCGGTGG
>JAHBWH010000244.1 GCA_019637115.1 Myxococcales bacterium
TCGCGCTCGAACGCGCCGCCTTCGATCATCAGGTGGGTCAGGACGGTGTCGCGCCCCTCCTGCTTGATGATCATGCCCCAGACGCGGCCCAGCGTCTCGTCGTCGGCCCCGCGCACGACCGCTTCCATTCGCACGTCCATTGTCGCCATCGCCCGTCTCCCCCTGTTGCCGCGTTGGTCGGCGGCGTCTGCGCTTTTCTCGTGGGGGTAGTCTACCGGGTGTGGGGCGCGGTTTCAAATGAGGAAGGGAGAAGGGTGAAGGGTGAAGGGGGAAAGGAGACGAGCGGGGCTGTCTCACGACAGCCCCACCTGTGATATGCGTTGAGAGATGGCGCTACTCGTCGATTGGCTCGGCTTCGGGGCGGGGCTCGAACTCGACGCCGCCTTCGACGGCGGCGGGGACGGGCGGAGCCTCGGCCTCGGTGTCGGCGGTGGCCTTGCGGCGGGCGGCGCGCTTGGGTGTGGTCGGCTCGGGGGTCGCGGTGGCGGCGGCGGCGGCGGTGGCCGCGACCGCTGGTGAGCACACCTGCGTTCGATTGAGCGTCCGAGAGGACGCTCTCCTCGCAAGACGCCCGGCGCTTCGGCACCGGGCGTCTTCGCGTTCGTGGGCGCCGCGCTCTGGCACCGGGCGTCTTCGCGTTCGTGGGCGCACTGGCCGCGCTCCGGCACCGCGCTCGACGGCGAATGGCTCGGAGGGTCCGTCCATCGGCTGCTACGCTCGCGGACGTGATCGAGTCGAGCGCCGTAGCCAAGGTCGTCGAGGTCGAGGAGCTCGGCGTGGGTCGGGCGTTGCTCGGCGGCGAGCGGGCTCCGCTCGAGGGGGAGGCGCCGGTCGGCGCGATCGTGCTCGCGCGCGGGGGCAGCGTCGAGCGCCTGCTCGCGGCTCCGGGCACCGCGCTGGCGCGGATGCACCGTCTCGCGGGCGACCACGGCGTCTCGGTGGCCTTCCCGCCCGAGGTCGAGGCGGAGGTCGCGCGCTGGGAGCGCGACCCCGAGGTCGACCACCCCGAGCTCGTCGATCTCGAGTCGTTGCCCTTCGTCACCATCGACGGGGAAGGCTCGCGGGACCTCGACCAGGCTGTCTACGTCTCGCGCGAAGGTGAGGGGCATCACGTCCTCTACGCGCTGGCCGACGCGGCGCACTACGTCCCGCCGGGCAGCGCGCTCTTCGCCGAGGCGCTCGCGCGCGGCGCCTCCTACTACCTGCCCGGGCTCTCGGTGCCGATGCTGCCCCGCGCGCTCTCGGAGGGGCTCGTCAGCCTCAACCCCGGCGTGAAGCGGCGGAGCGTCGTCTTCGACATGCGGCTCGACGCGCGTGGCTTCTGTGTGCACACGGAGGTCTACCGCGCGCGGATCCGGAGCCGCGCGAAGCTCGCCTGGGAGGGCGTGCAAGGGTTCTACGAGGGTGGCCCCGGCTTCGATCACGTCGAGCGCGGGATCGACGAGAGCCTCTGCGCGCTGAAGGTGGTCGGTGAGCGACGCGTCCTGCTCGCGGAAGAGCGCGGCGTGCTCCGCTATCGCCGCGCGGAGCTCGACCTCTCGCTCGATGGCGCCGACTTCGTGGTGCGCGAGTCACCTCGTCGGCTCGTCGAGCGATACAACGAGCAGCTCTCGCTGCTCTGCAACGTCGAGGGCGCGAAGCTGCTCCGCGACGCCGGCATGACGCACGTGGAGGGGATCTACCGCGTGCATCCCGCGCCGGATCCCGAGCGCTACTCGTCGTTCGCGGTGATGCTCGCGAGCCTCGCGAAGGGGCATGGGCTCGACGCGAGCCGCTGGACCTGGGCGCCGGGCGGCGCCGAGACGCTCGCGTCGTTCCTCGATCGGTTGCCGGACACTGGCGACGAGGGGCGCCTCGCGAGCGCGATCCACCGGCAGGCGGTGCTCTTGAGCTCGCGCTCCTTCTTCACGACCGAGCCAGACCGGCACTTTGGCATCGGCGCGGAGGTCTACGCGCGCTTCAGCTCGCCGATGCGCGAGATCGTCGGGGTCTTCCTGCACCACGAGCTGCTCGAGTGGTTGCGACGCGACGGCGTCGCCGACGAAGCGCTCCGGCTCGCGGTGGTCGACGCGGCGAACCGCGCGAAGGGCCACCAGCGCGCGCTCGCGAGCGAGAGCCTACGCCTCGCGATCGACGAGCTCGTGACCCGCGCGCCGCCCGAGGGGTTCCGCGGGACCGTGATGGGTTTCGACGGCGTGAAGGTGCACGTCGTCCTCGAGTCGCCGCCGGTGGACGTGAAGGTCTACCTCGTGCACCTGCGCAAGCAGCACAACGTCGGCCTCGACGTGGTCGAGGGGGGAACGGCCCTCCGCAAGGCCTCGGACGGGACCGTCGTCTGCCGCCTCGGCGAGCTGGTGCGACTGCACCCCCGCGGCCGCGACGAGCGGCGCGATCGGTGGATCTTCGAGCTCGCGCGTGACTGAGCGGGGCCTCGCGCGACCAGCGCAGGACGACCCAGCGAACGCTCGCGCCTCGCGCGACCAGCGCAGGACGACCCAGCGAACGCTCGCGCCGTGTTTGCGGGCGCCTCCCTGAAGAGGCGCTGGAGGCGCGCGTTCTGGGGTGAAGGCGGAGGGAGCTTGCTCCCGCAGCCGCGGGGGCTTTCCGAACGCCCCCTGAAGCGCAGAAGTGCTTTCGTGAGCGTGCGCGCGCGGGTATGGATCGACGGATGCCCGCTTTCCCTCGCACCCGCCCGCGCCGCACCCGCCGGACCGAGTGGTCCCGCCGCCTCGTCCGTGAGCACGCGCTCTCCGCCGCCGACTTCGTGTGGCCGGTGTTTGTCCGAGAAGGGAAGGGCGAGCGCGAGCCCATCGGATCGATGCCTGGCGTCTTCCGCCTCAGCGTCGACCTCTTGGTCGAGGCGGCGCAGGAGGCGGCCGAGCTCGGCATCCCCGCGATCGCGCTCTTCCCCGTGACCCCGCTCGAGCGCAAGAGCGAGGGGGGCGAGGAGGCGTGGAACCCCGAGAACCTCGTCTGTCGGGCGACCCGCGCCCTCGCCGAGGCGGTGCCCTCGATGGGCATCGTCTGCGACGTCGCGCTCGATCCGTACACGACGCACGGCCAGGACGGACTCGTGCGCGACGGCTACGTCGTCAACGACGAGACCGTCGAGGCGCTCGTGAAGCAGTCCCTCAACCAGGCGGCGGCCGGCTGCCACGTGATCGCGCCCTCGGACATGATGGACGGCCGCATCGGCGCGATCCGCGACGCGCTCGACGCCGCTGGCCATACCGACGTGCAGCTGCTGAGCTACGCGGCGAAGTACGCGAGCGCGTACTACGGCCCCTTCCGCGACGCGGTCGGATCGGCCGCGAACCTCGGCTCGGGTGACAAGCGCACCTACCAGATGGACCCGGCCAACGGTGACGAGGCGCTGCGCGAGGTGGCGCTCGACGTCGACGAGGGGGCGGACATGGTGATGGTGAAGCCCGGCCTGCCCTACCTCGACATCGTCTACCGCGTGAAGGAGGCCTTCGGCCTGCCGACGCTCGTCTATCAAGTGAGCGGCGAGTACGCGATGCACCGCGCCGCGGCCGAGCGTGGGTGGCTCGCCTGGGAGAAGGTGCTGCTCGAGAGCCTGCTCGCGTTCAAGCGCGCGGGCGCGGACGGCATCCTCACCTACGGCGCGGTCGAGGCGGCGAAGCTCCTGAAGGCCGGCTGAGTACAGCTCCCCGGAGGTTCGCTGTACTGAGCTCCTCGCCTGGAGAGTCGGGCGCGGGCCCGACGTCGGTCGACGATCGCGAGGAAGGCGGCGCGCGTCTCGACGTACCATCGTCGCATGGATCCGGAGCGGCACGCGCGGCGATCGGCCCGCCGACACGGCGGAGAGCCCGACGACTTCTACGCGCTGCACGCCTTCTTCGACGTCACCAAGGAGCTCTGCTCGGACAACCGCCACCGCCTCCTCCACAACGCCTGGGGGATCCGGCGCGTCGTCCTTCCGCTCTTCGGTCCGCACGTGCCGCTGACGGGAGGTGGGCGGGCGCGCACCAAGGACGTCTGCGAGCACGACCACGTCCTCGCGGACTTCCGCGGGCTCTACCTCCCCACGCTCGCCGACTTCACCGGCGCGATCGCCTGCGAGCCCGACGAGCAGGCCCGCTTCGAGGAGATCCGTCGGCCCTACCTCGGCGACGACGAGGTCGTGCGACTCTTGCTCTCGCCTTACGCGGTCACGGGTCACCCCCAGGCGCTCCTCGTGACCCACAACACGTGGTTCCTCGCGGAGATCCTGCCACGCGTCTTCCCCCACACCTCGCGAGCGACGCCCGCGGGGGTCCCTCCGAGCGAGCTCTTCGCGCGCATGCGCTTCGAGCTCTGGATGGACAACGGCGCCTCGCCCCCGCCGAGCGCCCCGCGAGCGATCCATGGCGCGCGACGGATCGAGAAGAACCGCGCGGCTCACCCGCCGGCTGACCACATCGAGAGGATCTCGTGAGCACCTTCGTGATTCGCAACCAGGGCTTCTTCTACACGGACGAGTACTTCGCGCCCGTCGGCGAGTACAAGCAGATCGTCAAGCGCACCTTCGCTACGCGAGAGGCGGCCGAGGACGCCCGGCGTGCGTACGTGCGGGGGTGGATTCGCCAGCACCCGCTCGGCGACTTCCTCTTCGACGACGCGGACGCGATCGAGAAGGTGGTCGCGGTCCTCCGCGCGCGGTGGGCCGAGGACCTCGGCGAGCTCACGGGCGACGAGCTCTACGAGCTCACGATCCCCAAGGGCGCGTCGGACGCGGACGTCGACGCGATCCTCGAGGCCGCCGGGCTCGAGCTCGCGAAGGTCTTCGAGGTCGGAGCCGACGAGGAGGTCGCCGAGCAAGAGGTACAGCGTGACGAGCTCGAGTCCGACGAGGAAGAAGCGGACTTCGAGGAAGACGACGACGAGATCTACTGGGGCCCCCGCGAGGGCCAGCGGCCGTTCCGCGTGATCGTCGATTGAGCCGGGACCGCTCGACGGCGCGCGTCGAGGGGCGCCGAAGGCGTCTGCGCGGATGAGCGCGACGAGCCGAGGCCGCTCGACGGCGCGCGTCGAGAGGCGTCGAAGGCGCCTGAGCGCGACGAGCCGAGATCGCTCGACGGCGCGCGTCAGGGGGTGTCGAAGGTGTCTCCGCGGATGAGCGCGACGAGCTCCTTGACGCCCAGCTGCGCGGCGTCGCCGCTGCCCTCGAGGACGCCCTCGAAGAGGGCGCGCTTCTCGCCGTGCAGGGCGAGGACGGACTCCTCGATCGTCTCCTGGACGACCAGGCGTACGATCGTGACGGGCTTGTCCTGGCCGATGCGGTGCGCGCGGTCGGAGGCCTGGTCTTCGACGGCGGGGTTCCACCAGGGGTCGAGGTGGATGACCGTGTCGGCGGCGGTGAGGTTCAGGCCGGTGCCGCCCGCCTTGAGCGAGATGAGGAAGAGCGGGTCGTCGCCGTCCTGCCACGCCTTCACGAGGTCGGCGCGCTTCTTCGCGGGGGTGCTCCCGTCGAGGTAGAGCGAGTGGATCCCGCGCAGGTCGAGGGCGTCGCGGACGATGCGCAAGAGCGACGTGAACTGGCTGAAGACGAGCGCGCGGTGGCCGTCCTCGCGGAGCTCTTCGACGAGCTCGAGGAACGACGTGAGCTTCGCCGAGGGCGCGGTCGTGGCCGCGTCGACGAGCCGTGGGTGACACGAGAGCAGGCGTAGCCGCGTCATCGCCGCGAGCACGTCGAAGCGGCGCTTGCCGCCGGCCTCGTCGGCGCCGACCAAGCCCGTGAGCGCCTCGCGACGCGCAGATTCGTAGAGCGCGCGCTCGGCGTCGCCGAGCTCGACCGGCCGGAGCACCTCGATGCGCGGGGGGAGCTCGGGCGTGACCTGCTTCTTCGTGCGGCGCAGCAGGAAGGGGCGCAAGCGCTCGGCGAGCTGCGCGCGCTTCTCGGCGTCGCCGTCTCGTTCGATGGGCGTCGCGTAGCGACGCTGGAAGTGGGTCCAGCTCCCGAGGAAGCCCGGGCTGAGGATCGCGAAGAGGCTCCAGAGCTCGCCGAGGTGGTTCTCGAGCGGGGTGCCGGTCAGGCCGAGCCTCCACTTGGCGTTCAGCTGGCGCGCGGCCTTCACGCGCTGCGTCCGCGCGTTCTTCAGCGCCTGCGCCTCGTCGAAGATGATCGTGCCGAAGGTGAGCTTCATCAGCGCCTCGTCGTGGCGCGCGAGGATGTCGTAGCTCGTGACGATCACGTCGCCCGCGCCGACCCCTTCGAGGAGGACGCCGCGGCCGGGGCCGCGGTAGGCGATGACGCGGAGCTCGGGCGCGAAGCGGCCCGCCTCCTGCTCCCAGCCCGCGCCGACGCTGGTCGGCGCGACCACGAGCGCGGGGCCCTCGTCCTTGCGCGCGAGCAGCACCGCGAGCGCCTGGACGGTCTTGCCGAGGCCCATCTCGTCGGCGAGGCAAGCGCCCGCGCCCCAGCTCGAGAGCCGCGAGAGCCAGCGGAAGCCCTCGAGCTGGTAGCCGCGCAGCTCAGCGTTCAGCCCGGCGGGAGGGTTGGGCGCCTCGTGGCTCGCGCGCTCCATGCGGTCGAGCAGCTCGAGCCACTCGTCGCCCTCGACCTCGGTCGCGAGCTCGCGGAGCTCGGCAGCAGCAGCGAGGCCCGCGGTCAGGCCCTCTTCGCCCTCGAAGAGCACGTCGCTCGCTCCCTCGAGGCGCGCGCGGAGGTCTTCCTCGATGGCCGCGAAGCGGCCCGGTGAGACCTGCACGTAGCGTTGCCCGGCGCGCACGGCCGAGAGGAGCGCCGAGAGGGGCACGCTCTTGCCCTCGACCTCGACGTCGCCGTCGACGCCGAGCCACGCGCCCGCGCGCTTGACGCGCACGCGCAGCGAGCTCGCGACGCCGACCTGCTTCCAGCGCTTCGAGGGCCACTCGAGGACGACGCCGCCTCGTCTCGCGATCTCTTCGAGCGCCGTGAGCAGGCCGAGGGCGCGCTCGAGATCTTCGAGGCGGAAGATCTCGTCGTGCGAGCGGTCGCTGCTGCGGGTCGTCGCCGGCTCGAGGCGCTCGCCGATCGTGCGCTCGAGCTCGTCGCGGAGCGCCCGCGCGCGCTTGCTCTCATCCGCGAGGTCACGCGCCGCGTGCACCCGCTTGCCCTCGGCGTCGAGGCCGAAGACGAGCGCGGGGCCCCGGCCCGCGGGCCAGGTCCCGTCGCCGCCGAGCGGCCGCACCCGGAGCGCGAGGGTGAGCGATTGCTCGTCGGGGACGAGGCGCGCGACGAGCGTGCCGTCGGCCTCGCGCGGCTCACCGCGCAGGGCGCTCGGCATCGCGAGCTCGACCGCGGGCTGCAGGCGTGGGAGCAGCGCCAGCACGCGATCGTGGGCGGCGGTGGGGAGCACCGAGGGGAAGCTCGCGATGGCCTCCGCGACGCGCGCGAGCCGCGGCTCGACCGGCGCGATGAAGAGCGTGGTGCCCTCGAACGACGTCAAGAGCTCGGTCTCGGCCACGCGCGCGGCGGGGACCTCGGTCTCGCCGACCCGCAGGCTGAGCCGGACCCGGCTCGCGTCGCCGCCTTCGATGGGGACGAGCGCGAGCGTCGGCGCGACCTCGCGTACGACCAAGCGATCCTTGTCGAGCTGCACCCGCGGGTGGCCGACGAGCAGGCGCAGCGCGCGTGCGAGGCGGCGCTCGCGCGAGGCCGCGTCGAGCGACTCGACGCCGCTGAGCGCGTCCACGATGGGCAGATCGGCCTCGCCGACGAGCTCGGCCTCGAGCTTGTCGGCGGCGACGGTCGAGCCGCTCGACCAGCGCCCGGTCTTGCTGCGCTTCTGCACCGCGGCGACGACGTTCGGCAGCGCGCGCGGGCCCCCCTCCTCGACGCGCCACACGATGCGGCGGTCGGGGTCGACCTCGCGCGCGGCCTCGAGGCTGGCCGCGAGCGCGTCGACGAAGCGTGTCCAGGTCGGCTGCGCGAGGACGAAGGCGAGGGTCGCGTGCAGCCCGTGCGCGGGGTCGTGGACCGCGTCGAGCGTCCACTCGAGCAAGGCCCGGAGCTGCGGGGAGCGCTCCGGCTCGCCGCCCGTGACCTCGAGGGCTACGGGACCGTCCTCGTAGCCCGCGAAGCCGATCCGGGTGTCGATGACGCGGGGGCCCTCGCGGAAGCTCATCGCCACGCCGGGCGGCTCGAGCTCGACGCGGAGGCGCTCGTCCCCCACCAAGAACACGGGGGCCTCGGTGTCGGCGTCGAGCGTCTCGAGCGCCTCGTGCAGGCGCACGGAGAGGGCGCGGAGCGCGGGGATCGCGGGGCGCTCGGCCCAGCGCTCCTCGCGCTCGCGTTGCTTGAGCGCGCGCATCGCGCGGTAGCGGAGGAACGTGCGCGCGGCGCTCTCGTACGCGCCGGCCAGGTTCCGGGCCACCCGCGAGACCGGCCCGCGGCCCTCCAGCAGATCTTGGACCGTGATCAGGCCGTCGCCGCCGTCGAGGAAGATCGCGACCTGCACGAAGGGCCGGACGAGGCGCGCGGGGGCGCCCAGCCACGCCTCGACCCGGTGCTTCTTCACCCAGGCGGCCAGGGCGGCCTTGCCGGGCGGCGGCGGCTCGACGGGGGTGCTCGGGGGTGGCTTGGCGCGCCAGACGAGGCCGTCCTCGGCGCGTGCGAGCCGCGACAGCCCCGAGAGCAGACGCTGACGCGAGGGGGCGATGAGGCCTCGGGCGAGCAAACGGGAGGCCTCGTCGCTTCCGACCAGGGCGCGAAGATCCTTCGCGCTGACGTGCTCGGCGAGGTCGAGGAGGAGCTCGGCCGCGCGCTCGTCGGCGAGCCGGTCGGCGATGGCGTCGAGCGGGAGGTCGAGGAGGTCGTCGCGGCCTTCGAAGGCGGCGCGGAGCGCGGGGAAAGTGTCGGCCATGAACGATGAGGGCGCGCACCTTAGCGCGCCTGCGGCCTCGCGGCCCGTTGAAGCACTCGCGAGACCACGTTCTCTCGTCGCGGCCGCCATCGTGCGCGACGGACGCTGTCGACGGAGGTCGGTGATCCGTCGCGCGCGTCGGCCCGTCTTCGGGGAGCGGTGACCCGATCCCGGGGGCTCGGCGCTCCTATGGATCGATGACTCGTTTCGCTCAGGCTTTCGAGCCGCTGGTCGTCCTACGGGAGGATCCCGAGGGGGTGGTCTACGTTGCCAAGGCGCCTGACGGGGGGCTCGTCGGCCTGATCGAGGCGACGGACCTGCCAGCGGGTCCGGTCGTCGTCTGCCCCGAGCTGCACGCAGCGCGGGGGCTCGTCCGTCCTCCGCCGCGGATGGGCGTCCCCGAGCGCGCGTTGGTCGTCGACGCGGAGCCCGCCCTCCGCGCGCACGCGCTCCTCGCGGAGGGGCCGCTCGCGCCCTGCTTCGCCGCCTGCCTCGTGCTCGACGTGCTCCGCAGCCTCGGCCGCCTGCACGACGAGGGGTATCGCGCGGACGTGCGCTCGGAGCGGATCCTGATCGACGCAGCGGGGCGAGCGCGGCTGGTGACGCTCCCCGCCGCCGACGGAGTCGCCCTCGAGCGGGCCTTGCGCTACGCCGCGCCCGAGGAGCTGAGCCGTGGGGCGTTCGGGGCGGGCCCTGATCACGTGCGGGCCAGCTTGTGGTCGGTCGGCGTCGTCCTCTTCGAGGCCCTGACGGGTCGAGCGCCCTTCGAGGGGGCCGGGTGGGCGTACCTGACGGCGCTCGCGAGCGCGCCGATGCCCGAGCTGCCCGAAGAGCTCGCGGGCTTCCGGCCCTTCTTCGCTCGGACGCTCACGCGCGATCCCGAAGCGCGCTACGCGAGCGCGCGCGAAGCGGCGGCGGCGCTCGTGAGCGCCTCGGTCGACGTGGAGGGCACGGCGTCCAATGCGGCCTTCGAGGCGTACCTGCAGGCGCGCTGCGCCGACGAGCTCGGGGCCCAAGAGGCGCGGCTGCTCGAGGCGAGCCGCGTGCGCCTGGTGGATCGGGGCGAGGACATCGTACCGGCGAGCACACCGAGCGGCGCGCCGCGCGCGGCGCACGGTGCGGGCGGCGCTTCATCCGGGCCCACGGCGCTGGGCTCCGGATCGGCGTCCGGGCCCGAATCTGCGTCCGCGTCCGGGTCCAGGTCCTGGTTCGGGTCCGCTTCCGGATCCGCGTCCGGATCCGCGTCCGGGTCGAGCGCCGGGTCCGCGTCCGGTCTCGGCGCGACGGAGGGCTTCGGTGGTCCTTCGACGTCGGTTGGCGCGCTCGAGCCCCGCGGCCTCGTCGAACGAGGCGTGCGCGAGATCGATCGGCGCTGGGAGGCGGCGACGCGGGTGGTACGTCGTCGCGCGTCACCGACGCCGCCCTCGGTCGACGCGCCGCCGTCCGTGTCGCTCTCCCTGCGCTCGCCGTCCGTGGACGCTCGCATGGTGCACCTCGGCACGATCGCCTTCGTCGTCGCGTTCGCGCTCGGGCTCGCGCTCCGCGCCCTCTT
>JAHBWH010000245.1 GCA_019637115.1 Myxococcales bacterium
GGTGATCGCGGCCGTCGTCGTCGTCTTGCCATGGTCGATGTGACCGATGGTCCCGACGTTGATGTGCGGCTTGCTGCGGACGAACTCTTCTTTGGCCATGGTGTCTCTCTGCCTCCTCGGGAGGGGTAGTCGTGTTGGTTCGGGTGCGGGGGTCTAACGGCCGTGGCTCACTCGCCCTTGGCCTTCTTGACGATCTCGTCGGAGATGTTGCTGGGGACGGGCGCGTACTTCTCGAAGGTCATCGTGTAGACCGCGCGTCCCTGGGTCTTCGACCGAAGGTCCGTGGCATAGCCGAACATGGCCGCGAGCGGTACCTGAGCCTTGATGACCTGCATGTTGCCGATGGCGGTCATGCTGTTGACGGCGCCGCGGCGCGAGTTGAGGTCGCCGATCACGTCGCCCATGTAGTCCTCGGGCGTGCGGACCTCGACGGCCATCATCGGCTCGAGGAGGTGGATGCCGGCCATCTTCGCCGCCTCTTGGAAGGCGAGCGAGCCGGCGATCTCGAAGGCCGCCTGGCTCGAGTCGACGTCGTGGTAGCTGCCGTCGATGAGCTTCACGTGGCAGTCGATGACGGGGTACCCGGCGAGCACGCCGCGGGTCATCGCGTCCGAGATGCCCTTCTCGATCGGCGAGATGAACTCCTTCGGGATCACGCCGCCGACGATGTTGTTCTCGAAGACGAGGCCCGCGCCAGGCTCGGAGGGGCCCATCTCGATCCAGCAATGACCGAACATGCCCCGGCCGCCGGTCTGCTTCTTGAGCTTGCCCTCGGCCTTCACCCAGTCGCGGATCGTCTCGCGGTACGCGACCTGCGGCGCGCCCACGTTCGCCTCGACCTTCCACTCGCGGCGGAGGCGGTCGACGATGATCTCGAGATGGAGCTCGCCCATCCCGGAGATGATCGTCTGGCCGGTCTCCTCGTCGGTGTGGGCGCGGAAGCTCGGGTCTTCCTTCTGGAGCTTGGAGAGGGCCTCGCCGAGCTTCTTGGAGTCGACCTTGGTCTTCGGCTCGATGGCCACGGAAATCACCGGATCGGGGAACTCCATGCGCTCGAGCATGATGGGGTGCTTGTCGTCACAGAGGGTGTCGCCCGTCGTGACGTTCGAGAGGCCCACGGCGGCGACGATGTTGCCCGCCTGGACCTCCTTGACCTCTTCGCGGTTGTTCGCGTGCATGCGCAGGAGGCGTCCGATGCGCTCGCGCTTTCCGGTGGTCGCGTTGAGCACCGCGGTGCCCGTCTGCAGCGTGCCGCTGTAGACGCGAAGGAAGGTCAGCTGACCCACGAAGGGGTCGTTGATGATCTTGAACGCCAGCGCGGCGAAGGGGGCGTCGTCGGACGACTCGCGGACGAGCTTCTTCTCCTTGTCGCTGGGGTGCGTGCCCTCGGTGGGCGGCACGTCGAGCGGCGAGGGGAGGTAGTTGACGATGGCGTCGAGGAGCTGCTGCACGCCCTTGTTCTTGAAGGCCGAGCCGCAGAGGACGGGGACGAACTTCTGGCTGAGGGTGCCCTTGCGGATCGCCCGCTGGATCTCTTCGGCGGAGAAGCTCGTGTCGTCGGAGAGGAAGCGCTCCATCAGCGCCTCGTCGACCTCGGAGACCGCCTCGAGGAGGGCCATGCGCGCGAGCTCGGCGTCGTCCGAGAACTCGGCGGGGATGTCGATGACCTCCCACTCAGCGCCGAGCTTGTCGTCCTTGAACTCGTAGGCCTTCATCGTGACGAGGTCGATGATGCCGCGGTGCTCACCCTCGCTGCCGAGCGGGAGCTGGATCGGGAGCGCGTTGGCGCCGAGGCGATCCTTCATGGTCTGGACGGCCCGCGGGAAGTCCGCGCCGGGCTTGTCCATCTTGTTCACGAAGCAGATGCGCGGGACCTTGTATTTGTCGGCCTGACGCCAGACGGTCTCGGACTGCGGCTCGACGCCCTCTTTGCCGTCGAAGCAGGCGACCGCGCCGTCGAGGACGCGCAGCGAGCGCTCCACCTCGATCGTGAAGTCGACGTGCCCCGGGGTGTCGATGATGTTGATCCGGAACGCGTTCTCGGCGAACGGGCCCGAAGCCGGCGTCCAGAAGCAGGTCGTCGCGGCGGAGGTGATCGTGATGCCACGCTCTTGCTCCTGCTCCATGTAGTCCATGGTCGCGGCGCCGTCGTGGACCTCACCGATCTTGTAGTTGACCCCCGTGTAATACAGGATCCGCTCGGTCGTCGTCGTCTTACCAGCATCAATGTGAGCCATGATGCCGATATTCCGAGTGCGCTCGAGTGGGTACTGGCGTGCCACGGGGGTCTCCTAGGTTAGGGGCATCAATGAACCGTCTGAACGCACGAAACCCCCTCCGAGCCTCGGGGTGACCACCCTCGGGTCACCTAATCGTTCGGAGAGGGCTTCGAGAGAGCTCAGTCGCGGCGTATTGCCGACGGTCTTCCTGGCTTCTCTCGTCTATGTGCGGCTCTGCATGGGCTCGTTGAGTGCTCCTTCGAGGGTGGTTTCCCTGCTCTCCTGCGATTCGCGGTGGAGTCGCTCGGATGGGTCGGGACCTCTCCCTCTGGTTGATGCTCGGCTGGGACTCTCAGTTCACCAGCGGTAGTGGGCGAACGCCTTGTTGGCGTCGGCCATCTTGTGGGTGTCGTCGCGCTTCTTGACCGCGTTGCCGTTGCCCTGGCTCGCGGCCATGAGCTCGGCGGCGAGGCGCTCGACCATCGACTTCTCGCCGCGGGCGCGGGAGTAGCTGACGAGCCAGCGCATCGCGAGGCTGGTGCGGCGGTCGTTGCGGACCTCGACCGGGACCTGGTAGGTCGCGCCACCGACGCGGCGGCTCTTGACCTCGACCTTGGGCTTGACCTGATCGAGCGCCTTGCGGAAGGTGTCGATGGCCGGCTGCTTGTAGCGCTCTTCGATGATGTCGAAGGCCCCGTACAAGATCCCCTCGGCGGTCGACTTCTTGCCGCCCTCCATGAGGATGTTGGTGAACTTGGCCACCATCTTGTCCTTGTACTTGGCGTCCGGGGTGATCGGGCGCTTGCTCGACGAGTGACGACGGCTCATGGCTCAGCTCTTCGGCTTCTTGACGCCGTACTTGGAGCGACCCTGCGTACGGGTTTTCTTGTTGGTGTTCGAGGGACCCGCGGCGCCGGTGGCGTCGAGGGTGCCGCGGACGACGTGGTAGCGAACGCCCGGGAGGTCCTTCACGCGACCGCCGCGGAGGAGCACGACGCTGTGCTCCTGCAGGTTGTGACCCTCACCGGGGATGTAGGTGGTCACCTCGAGCTGGTTCGAGAGACGCACGCGGGCGACCTTGCGGAGCGCCGAGTTCGGCTTCTTCGGCGTGGTCGTGTAGACGCGAACGCAGACGCCGCGCTTCTGCGGGCAGTTCTGGAGCGCCGGGGAGGCGGTCTTCGTGCGGACCTTTTCACGGCCTTTGCGCACGAGCTGATTGATGGTCGGCATGTTGGCTGCTGCTTCTTCCGAGAAGCTCCCTGAAAAAACAGGGAAATTCGGGACCCGGCGTTTCGGGGGAGGCGAAAGATACCGGCGAGGCCGCGAGTGTCAAGCGGGAAAGGGGGAAAACGATGGATCAAGGATGAGAACCGTGGAGCGAGAGGGGGCTCTGTCCCGGTCGGAGGGCTGGGCTTGGTGGACTTCGGGACGGGCGGGCGGGATGGGCGGGCGCTGTCGGACGCGGGGCGGCCGGACTGCTGGACCTCTTGTGGCGGTCGAGGACCCTCCTCGGCCCGGTGGGCACTGCTGGGCACTGCGTGCTGCAAGCCTGGGCTGGCGCTGGGATCGGGACGGCGCCGAGCGCACCACCCGCCGAGCGCGATTGGCCTTCGGGCCACGGTCGGGCAGGGGACGGGCAGGCACGGGCACGGTTTTCGCGAGTGACAGGGGCTCCTCGCGAGGTCTATACCAGCCACGTCACTCTCCGCTCGGGGGTGCTGAGCGACGGGGCCGCCGACCCCCTGCTGATCCCCCGACGCGGTCCGCGCGGTGGCGTGCACATGGCCCGAGGGACCCCGATCGCAGCGTTCTGGTTGGCGCTGGTCACCACGCTGATGGTGCCCGGGGCGGCCTACGCGGACGAGATCGACGACTTCGAGGCGGCCCGACGGGCCTTCGAGCGCCACGACTTCGCCGACGCGGCGCGTCGCCTCGAGGGCATGGTCGGGGGCGAGGTCCCGGCGCTGAGCAGCGAGGTCCTGGTGCTGGAGGCCCGCAAATACCTCGGCGCGACGTACCTCTTTTTGGGACGTCGGGAGGCCGCCGACGAGCAGTTCATGCTCTTGCTCCGGCAGGATCCGACCTATCAGCTCGACCCCTTGGCCTTCGCGGCCGCGGTCGTCGACGCCTTCAAAGAGGTCCGTGAGCGCTTCGAGACCGTCCGGGCGGCCGAGGAGGCCGAGCGCCAACGCCGGCTCGAGGCCCTCCGGCAGCGACGGCTCGAGGGGTTGATGCGCCAGCAGGCGCGCATCGCCCGGCTCGAAGCCATCGCGCGCGAGGAGACGGTCGAGGTCCGCGCGTCACGCGCGCTCGCCCTGCTCCCCTTTGGCATCGGGCAGTTCCAGAACGGCCACCGCTCGGCCGGCCTGGGCTTCGCCGTCACGCAGGGCATCTTCACGTTGTTCACCGTGAGCACCTGGATCTGGCACCGCTGGCTCCGCGGCCAGGCGAACGAGGGCGTGCCGCCGAACGAGGCGGGGCGCTTCGAACGCCAGGAGCGCGCCGCGCGGATCCTCAACCAGATCTCCTTCGGCACCCTCGCCGCGGTGGCGGTGGCCGGGATCGCCGACGCACAGATCCGCTTCGTTCCCGTCCGGCGCGAGCGCCGCACCCGCGCGCTGCCCGAGTGGGACGAGGGCGAGGTCGAGGCCGACGAGGTCGACGACGACGACGCGGAGGGACCGAGCGGGATCTCGATCGGCGTGGGGCCGGGCGCGCTCGTGATCCAAGGCTCGTTCTGACGAGCGCGCTCCGGAGCCGAACTATGTACGGCAGCTCCTCGTGGACACCTTTGCGCCTCCAACGCGGCCCGTCTCCTAGAGAATGACATATGTACCACCGCGATAGCACCTTCACCCTCGCCATCGCACGCTTCACCGCGCCGCGGATTGAAACGCTGCCAAGATGCTGCGATCGAATGCAGCGCCGGACCCGAAGCCGCGTGGTTCGCGAGCTTCAGTCGTCGTGAAGCCGCGAAGGCGCGGGACGTCCGCGGCGCCGCGCGTCATTCGCTTCGAGATCGCGAACGTGCGCTTCGACCTCCAGCACGCCCGTCGCAGCTCAAATCTCGCGGATCCACTTCACGGACAGGCGGCTCGGGGTGCGAGCCAGGCCATGGCGAGATCGTCGACGAAGGCGCCGTCACGCACACACGCGAGGCGACGCCTTCCTTCGTGCGCGAAGCCGACACGCTCGTAGAGGCGACAGGCGCGCGTGTTGTCGTCGAAGACGTGGAGCTCGACGCGCGTGCGACCGAGCCGTGCCGCGCGTGCGCACAGCTCCGCCGCGAGCTGGTCTCCCAAGCCGCGGCCGTGGTGGTGAGGGAAGATGAACATCCCGAGGGTCGCGACGTGGCGGCGTCGTGTCGCTGGGTGGAGCACGAGCGCGCCTCCGCCGGCGAGCTCCCCGTCTGCCTCGACGCCGAGGCTGATCACGTGGGCGTCCTCGCCCGCATGGCGCTTCGCCCAGACCTCGGGGTGCTGCCAGGGAAGCTGCAACGTCCCCCAGATGACCGCCTCGTGCGAGATCGCTCGCGTCCACGAGACGGCGTCATCGGGCGTGACCGCCCGGAACGTCACCACGGTCGGTGGTGGCCGTCGCGGTGGCGGGCTCGGAGCGCTCGCGACCGGACCGGCGTAATGACTCTCGCCCTGCAATCGCGCGAGGCTCACTTCGTCCTGGAGCACGCCGTCACGCTCGATGGCCTGCCGCTCCGTGGCCTCGAGGACCAACCCGTGTCTGGCGAAGAGACCCGCGACGCGGGGGTGGCCCGCGGGCGCGCGCGCCTCGATTCGACGAACCGCCAACCATCGGTCCGCGGTGTCGATGACCGCGCCGAGGGCCGCGTGGAGGTCGTCGTCGAGGCCGTCCCATGGTGCGATCACGTCGAGCGTCGCGACGTGGACTCGCCGTCGGTGCGTCAGCGGCGTCAGGCGCACGGCGCAGCTGAGGCTCCCGTCGCCCGCAAAAGCTCCGACCGCGATGCGGCCGTGCGGCTCGGGCGCAAGCCAGGGCTCCCAGACCTCCGCTCCGTCGGTCGCGGTGTGCTCTCCGAAGCGGACGACCTCGGGGCGCCGCGCGAGCGACACGAGCAGGTGGGCGTCGGCTCGGCCGAGGGGGACGAGGTTCATGGCGCGACGTAGCACGATCCGGAGCTCACCTCGGTGGCGCGGCGGGGGCTCAGAGGACCGGGCGGAGCGCGGCGGAGACGTTGCTCAGCTCGCCCGCCCGGAGCGTGACGCGGGTCGTGTAGGGCTCGTGGCCCTCGGCGGTGACGCGGAGCTCGCGGGTCTCTTCGGCGGAGGCCATCGGGACCGCGATCACGCTGCGGGTGCGGCCGCGGGCTTCGCCGGCGCGTCCTGCGAGGACGTGGACATCGGCGGGGGTCGCGGCGACGTAGAGGCGCGCTGGGCGGAAGGGGAGGCGGGCGACGAGGGGTAGCGGGTCGTCTCCGGGCGGGAGGCGGAGCTCGCGCTCGAGGGGCTCACAGCAGCCGCTCGGGGACTCGAAGCGGAAGCGGTGGACCTGTCCGACGGCGAGCTCGACGCCGCGGAAGGCGGGGCCGAAGGCGCGCGGCTCGGCGCCGTTGACGGAGATGGTGACGTTCTGCGGGCTCGGCTGAAAGTCGACGCGGCGGTCTCCGCCGTTGCCCGTGGCGACGACGCGCCGGCCGGCGTCGCGGCGGCGCGGGTCGCGGACGTCGGGGGGCTCGGCGCCGGCGTCGACGACCGGCACCGCGTCGGTGACGGCTGCGGCGTCGAGGTCGCCCGCATCGAGCGCTGCCGAGAGCTCCGAGGCGTCGAGCTCGGCGTCTGCGAGGACAAGCGCGGTGGCGTCGAGGCCTGCGTCCTCGGCACGAAGGGTCTGCGCGCCGAGCTCGTCGCCGCGGCCTCCTTCGGTCGGCCAGAAGACGACGCCCGCCACGAGCGCGGCGACCGCCGCCGCGGCGAGGCCCGTCCAGAGGAGGCGGCGGTCGCTGCGGCCCAGCCGGTCGAGGAGGCGCAGCACCTCCTCGTGGCGCTCGTCGAGCGCGAGGACGCGGTCGAAGCAGGCGATGGCGGTCGCCCGATCCTTTCGGGCGACCGCGTCTCGCCCCTTGGCGACGAGGCGCGGGATGATCTGCGCGTGGAGGCGCTCGGCGTGGGCCTCCGGCTCGGCGAGGTAGGCCGTGAGCTCGGCGTCGGGGTCGTCGATGCCGGCGTCGGCGAGGAAAGCGACGAGGGCCGCGGCGAAGTCGTCGGCGCTCGGGTAGCGGGCGGCGGGGTCGCGCGCGAGCGCCCGCAGGATGATCTCGCGCAGGGGCGCGCCGATCGAGGGGCGCACGCGGAGGGGGTCGGCCACGTCGCCGTCGACGATGCGCTTGAGGACCTGGTGGGGGTTGCGACCCGTGAAGGGCAGGCGGCCGACGGCGAGGTAATAGAGCACGGTGCCGAGGGCGAAGACGTCGGTGCGGGCGTCGATGTCGCCGCCTTCGATCTGCTCGGGGGCCATGTGGCCGGGTGAGCCGAGGATCTGACCGGTCGCCGTGAACGACTGGCTGTCGACCATCTGCGCGATGCCGAAGTCCGTGAGCTTCACGAGGCGCGCCTCGTGGAGGAGCACGTTCTCGGGTTTGACGTCGCGATGGATGATGCCGCGCTCGTGCGCGGCGGCGAGCGCGCGCGCGATCTGGAGCGTGAAGCAGGCCGCGATCTCGGCGGGGATCTCGGCGTGGTCCTCGGCGAAGCGCTTGAGGGTGGGCCCCGTCAGGAGCTCGACCGCGATGTAGCTCTCTTCGGCGTCCTCGCCGCTGTAGTCATAGACCTTGAGGACGTTGGGGTGCTCGAGCTTCGCGACGCTCTTCGCCTCGCGCGCGAAGCGGACGCGCACCTCGGCCGCCTTCTGCAGGTGCGGGTGGAGGATCTTGATGGCGACGTGTCGGTCGAGGCGCTCGTCGAGCGCGCGGTACACGGTGGCCATGCCTCCGTGCCCGATCTCGTCGAGGAGCTCGTACTTTCCGAGCTGGCGGGCCATCGCGTAGCGGAGGACTATCGAACGCGCGCGATCCGTCGTCAACGCGACGTGGCACGCTCTCGTGCGCGCGGCTTCGTCATCCTACGAAGCGGTCGAGACGGGTGGGAGGCTCACTCCCCCGAAGCTCGTGACCAGGTGCGGCAGATCCATCCCGTCCAGCTGCGTTGCTCCTCAGTCACGGGTGAGCAGCCCGCTCCCTCGTCACGCCTTGCTGGACTGGCGCCTCTTTGCACCTGGTCGCGAACTTCCGGTTCGCTGTACTCAGGGCGAGGGGAAGGCTCGGATGAGGCCTGTTCGTGACTCAGCGTCGATGGGCGCCGATGCGGCGCACGAGGACGTGATGGCGCGGCTCGTGGGCGCGTGCGTCAGAGTGGGTTGAGCTCGGGGGGGAAGCAGAGCTCGATGTCTCGGAGGGGTGTGCCTTCGGCGTCTTCGCCGCCGAGGATCGCGAGCACGCCGCTCTCGTAGGGGACGACGAGGGGCGCGCGGCGTGGCGCGGTGAGGCGGGCGATCTCGGTGAGCGTTCCGTCGGGGGCCATCTGGTCGATGCGGTCGCCCGCGACGAGGTAGGGCCCGGCAGCGACGGCGCCCTCGCGGGGGTCGGCCCAGGTCGGACCGGGCTCGACGCGGCAGGCGTCGGGGCAGCCGAGCACGAGGATCGTGTCGTCGCGGAGCTCTCCGTCCGCGCCGCGGCCACCGACGAGCCAGAGGCGGCCTCCGGCTGCCACGAGGGCTGGTCCGACGCGGACGCCGTCGGTCTCGCCGAAGGGCTCGCTGGAGTCGCGGCTCGGGCGGAGCAGCTCGGCCGCGGGGGCGTCCGGCGCGTCACCGCCCGCGACGATCGCGACGCCGCCGATGGCCGCCGCGGCGGCCGAGGCGCGGCGCGCGGCGAGCGCGATCGAGAGCAGGCGCTCGTCGGCGGTGATCCACGTGGCCCGCGCCGCCTCGCCGCCAATGATCACGGCGGCGTCGCCGACCGAGAGCGCCACGCTGGTGGGGCCGGCGCCGGCGTGGATCGAGAGGGGTTGCTCGCGCGCCTCGCGCGCGCCGAGGTCGTAGCGGACGGCGCCGAGCTCCGACGCGAGGGCGACGCGGCCCGCGCCGTAGACCGCGGCGACGCCCGCACCGCCTGCGCCCACGAGCGCGGGGAGCGCGCCCATCGTCGAGACGTCGTCGACGCTGCGTTGGCGCAAGAGGTCGACGCTGGTGACACCGCGGCGGGGCTCGGCGCCTTCGACGCCGCCGAGCGCGAGCACGAAGGTGTCGGCGAGGACCATGGGGCGTTGGCGGCGGCCCGTGGGCAAGCGCGCGTCGGGGACACGCTGGCAGCGCGCGGGGGGGCCGACGACGAGGTTGACGAGGCCGCCTGCGCTCACGGGGACGAAGGCCGGCGGGGCGCCGTGGAGGGTGTCGTCGGGGCCCTCGAGGTGGACGCGGACGCGGGTCGAGTCGGTCAGGCCGTCGAAGGCGATCGAGAGGTCGAAGTCGTCGTCGATGGCCCGCTCGATGCGGACCGGCGGGCGATCGCCCTGCGCGACCTCGAGCGTGAGCGCGTCGAAGCGGCGGCCCGCGAAGGGATCGCCTCCCTCGGCGGTGACGACCCAGACCTCGATGGTGGGCGGGGGGAGCTCGTCGTCGCAGCCGCTCGTGAGCGCCAGGGCGAGGAGCGCTCTCGTGCGGAGGTGCTCGGACACGTCGGCGGAGCGTGGGCGGGGGGCTTCGCCATGGCAAGCGCGCGGCGCGGTGGTAAAGGGGCGCGGTGCTCGTGGAGCCCCTTGGTGATGGTTGGGACGAGGCGCGGATCGTGCGGGCGGCGAGCGCGATGTCAGGGCGGCCGGGCTTCGTGTGGCTGGACGCCAACGCGCCGCCGGAGGGGCGGTGGAGTTGGCTCGGGGTGGAGCCGGTGGAGCGGGTGGTGGTGGGGCCGGGGGAGGATGTGCTTGCGGCGGTGGGGCGGCTGGGGGGGGGGTTGGGTGGGGAGGGGCTTGGGCGCGAGGGGCTTGGGCGGGACGGGCTTGGGCGCG
>JAHBWH010000246.1 GCA_019637115.1 Myxococcales bacterium
GCGCGTGTCCGGTATGTGCTCGAGAACCCGAAGAAGGCGGGGCTCGTCCGCGGCTTCGAGGAGTGGCCAGGGTTCATCGCCGTCGCGGGGATGTGCGACGACGACGAGCCGGGTGCCGAAAGATTGGTGGATCCTAGCGGCGGCGGGTGGGTGGTGGATCCTAGCGGCGGCGGGTGGGTGCCGAAAGATTGGTGGATCCTAGCGGCGGCGGGTGGATCCTAGCGGCGGCGGGTGGATCCTAGCGGCGGCGGTGCCGAAAGATTGGTGGATCCTAGCGGCGGGGGATCCCGGATCCTAGCGGCGGGGGATCCCGGGGGATCCTAGCGGCGGGGGATCCTAGCGACGGGGATCCGGCGCCGGCCGGCTGAGGATCCACGGAGCGGCGCCGCGCCTCGGGTCAGCAGGCACCCCGCGTCGCGGAAGCGCAGGCCAAGAGGACACCCATGAGCGGCGGCGTGCCTCGGCTGAGCAGGCACGCCGCGTCGCGGAAGCACAGGCTTTGAGGACACCCGGAGCGGCACGGCGCTGAGGAGGCGCGCCGAGCGTCCCGGAACTTCGCGCGCCGCGAGGACACCAAGGGGCGTGGCCTCGCTCCTCTCCTTCTCCGTGCCCCTCGCCGTCACCTCGCTCCTAGCTGCCGCGCTCGTCGCGACCCCCACGACGGTGCGGGCCGACGGCCCGTGCGAGCTCGAGGGCGATGGCGTCATCGAGGACGTGCAGCCCGACGGCACGGAGCTCGGCTTCGCGCTCGTGGGGGCGCGGGCGAAGGTCCAGCTCGAGGGTGGCGTCGCGCGGGTCGAGGCGCTCGACCCGATCGCGTTCACGGGGCGCGCGGACGCGAGGTCGGTGGCGCTCACGCTCGGCAGCGAGACGACCGTGCGCGGCGTGGTTCGCGTGGACGCCGGGGTCGCGGTGCGCGCGCGTCGCGTGGCGGGTGGGCGCGCCGACGTGCGCGTCGTCGCGGGGCCGACCGCCTTCATGGCGCGGGTGGGCTGCGCCGATCTGGTCTTCGGCGAGCGCGTCGACGTCACGGATGCCCGCGACGCCGCCGACTCCGCCGCGCGCTCCCACCCGAGCCCCGCCCGCCAGGGGCCGACCCCGCAGATGCTCGTACGAGGCGATCAGCTCCGCGTCTTCGTGGGCGCGAACGCGTCGCGAGGGCTCACCCTGCGCCGTCTGCGAGGCGCGCGTCCGCGCGCCGAGTGGCCGGCGCTCACCGTCTTGGCGGGCCGCGAAGGTCGCCTGCGGGTCCACGGAGAGCTCGCGCCGGGGGTGACGATCGAGGGGTGGGTCCCGCGAGAGGAGCTCGCCCCGCTGCGCAGGTTGCCGCACTACGGCGACGGGAGGACGGGAGGTTGCGGCTTCGCCTACGCCGGCACGACCTCGTATCGAGGTCCCGCCACCCTCGAGGCCGGGGCCGCGCTCATGGACGCCGAGGGGCAGACGTGGGGACGCACCACGCGCGCACTCGACGTCGCGATCGTGGTCGTGGCGATGGGGCGACGGATCGCGGCCGATGGCTCGGCCGAGGTGATCGAGGCCCTCTGGGTCGAGCGCATCCCGGGTGTGCGCGGCTCGCCGTGTCGGTCCCTCGGCATCCGCCTGCGGCGCGGCGAAGTGCGCTACGACGAGCGGGACGACACGCGCACGAGGCGCTCCGCGGGCCCCGCGAGGGCGCCGGCGTCCCCCGAGCCCGCCGACACTTCGAGGTGAAGCGCGCGCATGACGGCGCTCGTCTCGCCCGTGCCATCGGCCCTCGAGCCGGGCCGACGCGCGGTGACGTTCGCTACGACGAGCGGGACGACACGCGCGCGAGGCCCTCCGCGGGCTCCACGAGGGCGCCGGCGTCGACCGAGCCCGCCGACGCTTCGAGGTGACGCGCGCGCATGACGACGCTCGTCTCGCCCGTGCCGTCGGCGCGCCAACCGGGCGGGCCGAAGACGACGCCGAGCGCCTCGCGGAGGGAGCGCGCGGCGCGGAGGTCGCGGCCGATCGCGGCCCACTCGTGGAACGCGATCCGGAAGGGGTTGAAGGTGTCGAGGTTCTTCGTGAGGCCGTAGTCCGGCGCCTCGCGCTCCTCCTCGAAGGTGCCGAAGAGCCGGTCCCAGACGATGAGGATGCCGCCGTGGTTGCGGTCGAGGTAGAGCGGGTTGCGGCCGTGGTGCACGCGGTGGTGGGAGGGCGTGTTGAAGACCCACTCGAGCGGGCCGAGCTTGCCGAGCCACTCGACGTGGATCCAGTACTGGTAGAGCAGCGAGATCGCCTGCTGCACGAGGATCATCGCGGGGTGGAAGCCGAGCAGGGCGAGCGGCGCCCAGAAGACGCCGCCGATGAGCGGGCCCGTCCATGTCTGCCGGAGCGCCGTCGAGAGGTTGTAGTGCTGGCTCGAGTGGTGGTTCACGTGGGCCGCCCAGAAGAAGCGGCTCTCGTGGCTCGTGCGGTGGAAGACGTAGTAGCAGAGGTCCTCGGCGACGAAGAGGAGCACCCAGACCCACGCCGCGTCCTGCGGGAGGTCGAAGAGCCGGTGCTCGTAGAGCCAAACCCAGAGGAAGACCCAGCCGCCCTTCGTGAGCGCCGAGATGCCGACGTTGCCGAGCCCCATCGAGAGGCTCGCGAGCGAGTCGCGGAGCTCGTAGCCGCGGTGTCCTTCGCGCTGCGCGCGCGTGACGAAGAAGACCTCGAGGCCGAGCGTCAGGATGAAGGCGGGGATCGCGAAGTAGATGAGGCTCGACATCAGCGGACCTCCTCGTCGTCGGCCGCGCGGGCAGCGGCGAGCTCGTGCACCGCGAGGCGTCGGAAGAACGCGAGGTGCTCGCGCTCGCGGGTCTCGTCGTTCGAGAAGAGCCCGAGCGCGACGCCCTGCATCGCGTAGACGACGGCGTCGACGCCGGCCTCGAGCGCACCCGGCGCTTGATCGGCGAGCTCGGGCAGGAGCGCGCGGGCCTCGGCGTGGATGTTCGCGCGGTGCGCGGCGAGCAGAGGCTCGAGCGCTCGCGCGAGCTCGGGGTCGGTGCGGGCCGCGAGGTAGACCTCGAAGATCCCTTGCATCGCGGGCAGCCGAAAGACGCGCCAGAGCGCGTCCACCCCCACCGCCAAGCGCTCGTCGACGCTCTCAGGCGGCCGCCGCGGCAGGCCCGCGCGGAACGCCTCGACGAGCGTGGCGAGCGCCGCCTCGGTGCCCCCCGCCAGCACCTCGACCTTCGTCGGGAAGTGCTTGAAGAGCGCGCCTTGGGACATGCCCGCCCGGCTCGCGACAGCCGTCGTGGTGGTGCCGCGCAACCCCTGCTCGGCGAGCAGCTCGGAGGCGGCCTGGACGAGCCGCTCGCGCGTCGCGACCGCGCGCGCCTGTCGGGGGGCTGAAGCCATGCCCCGAAGCATGACACGAGAAAGCGACTGGTCACTTTCTTTTTGAGCCGGTCGCGCGGCGCCACGGGCTCCGTTCGGCGTGGTACACGAGCGGCATGCGGACGGCGGCGGCGCTCATCATCGGCAACGAGGTCCTGACCGGCAAAGTCGAGGAGGCGAACGTCGCCGTGCTCGCGCGCTTCCTCTTCGAGCTCGGCATCACGCTCCGGCGGGTGGTCGTCGTACCGGATGAGCTCGAGGTGATCGCGACGGACCTGAACGCGCTCCGCGCGTCCCATGACTTCGTCTTCACGAGCGGTGGGGTCGGCCCCACGCACGACGACATCACGGTGGACGCCGTCGCGCACGCCTTCGGCCGCGCGGTCGTCCGCTCGGCCGAGGTCGAGCGTATGGTGCGCGAGTACCACGCCGAGAAGGGGCGCCCGCTCACGGACGCCGCCCTGCGCCTCGCCCACGTCGTGGAGGGGGCCCGGCTCCTACGGAACGCCGAGGTCTGGTGGCCGACCCTCGCGCTCGAGAACGTCTACGTGCTCCCCGGCGTCCCGGAGATCTTTCGGCTGAAGCTCGCCGTGCTCCGCGAGGAGCTCGCTGGGGGCGAGGGCTTCGTGAGCCGCGCGGTCTACACCTGGTCGGACGAGTCCTCGATCGCCGAGCTGCTCACGGACCTGACGAAGAGCCACCCTGCGGTGCTGATCGGCAGCTACCTGAAGTGGCGCGGCGAGGACTACCACACGAAGATCACCTTCGACGGCAGCGACCGCGAAGCCGTCGAGCGCGCGGCGCAGGCCTTCGTCGACGCGCTCGATCCGAAGGACCTCGTGCGCGTCGAGTGAAGCTCAGGCGTGGAGCTGGGGGAGCGGGCCGCACCTGGTGTCGTCGCCGATGCCGGCGATGGGCACGCCCATGAGATGCGCGACGGACGTGAGCAGCTTGTCGTTGTCCTGCGCGGACGGCAGGCGGACATACCGACCGGTCTGGAGCTGCCCCTTCGCGCTCCCGAAGAGGACGGCGGGGATGCGGCGCATCTCGTGGTGCCGCCCGAAGTGGCTGATGCCGAGGACGAGCGTGTCGTCGAGCATCGTGCCCGCGCCGTCGGGCATGTCCTTGAGGCGCTGCACGAAGCGGGCGATGTAGCCCCAATCCCAGCGCGCCATGCGCGAGTAATCCTCGCGGCGCGGGCCGGCGCGGTGGTGGACCTCGTCGTGGCCGGAGTCGCGGACGTTGCCGACGCCGGCCCACTCGTACTTCCAGTGGTAGCCCGAGAAGCCCCAGATCATGCTGACGATGTCGGTGCGCCCGCACGAGAGGGCCGCGAACGCGAGGTCCATGTGGGCCTGCGCGCGGGTCGGGATGAACCCGGAGTTGTCGGGCGTGCCGGGCACCTCGCAGACGATCCGCGAGCCCGCCTCGATGTCGCGGGTGAGGCTCTGCTCGGCGCGGCGGATCGCGTCCTCGTGGACGTCGAGCTTCAGCCGCTCCACGCCGTCGAGCTCGCGGCGGAAGCGCGCCAGATCCGCGGTCACGTCGTCGAGCAGCGAGCGTCGCAGCGTGAGCTGGCGGCGGTGGCGCGCGAGCGCTTGCGCGTCGTCCCCGGCCGGAGCGTCGCGGAACATGCGGTTCCACGCGTCGAGCGGGCTCGCCATCGGCGCCTTGAAGACCCCGGCGCCCGTCGCGAAGGGGCGGTAGCGCATGTGGGCGCGGTCGGCGGTGTTGACGCTGAGCTCGAGGCTCGTCTTGCCGAGCGAGCCCGCGATGAGCTGGTCGACCGACGGCCCGCCGGGGAGGCCGTCCTCGGGATCGGGCGCGCGCAACACGTCCTTGGCGGTGAGCACCTTGCCCACGGTGCGGATGTGGTTGTTCCCCTTCGGGTTGAGGCCCGAGTTGCGCAGGTCGACACCGTCGACGACCACCATGTCTCCGCGAAGCGCGGAGAAGTCCGCGAGGATCGGCGAGAGCGCGAAGTCTCGCTCGCCGCCGGTCGGGAAGAAGTCCTCGGCGGTCGGGTACCCGCAGCAGTTGACCCACACGAAGAGCCGCCGCGGCGGGCCCTCGGTCGCGCGCGCGGTCCGCAGCGAGAGGACGGGGGAGAGCAGCGCGGCCGCCTTCATCGAGCCAAAGACGAACTGACGCCGTTTCATCACTCCACCTCCCGGGTGTACAGGGTCTCGTTCGACAGCAACGCCTCGAGCAGCTCGACGATCGGCAGATCGCGGAAGCTGCGGGCGCCGGCCGCGAACTGCACGAGCTCGCCGTCGACCGCGCCGCTGACGAAGCGCGCGAGCTGCTGGCGGAAGCACGCGGCGGCGCGGGCGTTCTCGGCGAGCTCGGGCAGGAACTCGGTCGCGTCGGCGTAGGCGCGGACCTGACCGTCGACGACCACCGCGTCTACGGACGAGTCGACCTCGTAGTCGTTGAAGTGCGTGCGGTACTGACCGAGGCCGTCGAAGTGTGTCCAGAGGTAGCCGAAGGGCATGAACGTCGCGTGGCAGCCCTGGCAGCTCTCGCCCTGCTGCATCACGTGCTCGAGGCGGTCGCGCGTCGGCAGGCGCTCCCAATCCGCCGGCTCGCCGACCGCGTCGACGGCCTGCTGCAGGTCGATGCCCGAGGGGAGCACGATCGGGTCGCAGAAGAGCTGGTTCCTCACGAGCAGGCCGCGCATGATCGGGTTCTCGCGGCCGACGTCGACACGCGACGCATGCACCGAGAGCACGCTCGCGAGCGAGAGCACGCCACCCGGTCGCTCCGCGGGGATTCGTTGCGCCTCGGGGGTGTCGCTCTCGCTCGTCAGGCCGTAGAGCGGCGCCGTGAGCCGGTCGACGTAGGCCGTGCGGTGGGTGAGCAGGTCCTCGAAGGTCCCCTCCTCTTCGAGCACGACGCGCTCGACGAAGGTGGCGAGCTCCCGACGGAGCGCGGCACCGAGCTCGGGGGTCGTGAGCTTGCCGAACTCGCCGGGCGCCTTGGCCATGCGGTCGAGCTCGCCCGCGCGGAGCCACTGCTTGAAGAGCTCGAAGAGCTGCGCGCGGCCGGCGTCGGAGTCGAGCAGGCGGCGGACGTGGTCGCGTGTGGTCTCGGCGTCGAGTCGCCCCGCCTCGGCGTCGGCGAGCAGGCGCTCATCGGGCATGGTGGCGGTGAGCGCGTAGGAGAGCAGCGACGCGCGCTCGAAGGGGTCGAGCACGGCGACGTCCCCGGCGCGCGCGCCGACCTCGGTGCGGTAGAGGAAGCGCGGCGACATCAGCAGGCGCGTGACGATCAGCTCGGCTGCGGCGGCGCCGTTCTCGGCCTCGCTACGCACGTGGCGCGCGAAGGCGACGAGCTGGGACCGGCTCTCTTCGTCGAGCGGGCGACGGTGGGCGCGTCGACCGAGCTCCGTGACGAGCGTCTCGGCGCAGCTCGCGTCGAGCGAGCCGCCCGCGGCGCAGGGGAAGTCGGCGGCGAGGCGACCGCGCGCGTACGCCTGGGCCGCCTCTTCCGCCGTGACGAGCAGGATGTTCAACAGGTTCTCGTCGAGCTGCGTGCCCTCGGCGTTGTCGAAGCCGGTGCTGCCGTCGCCGTATTGGAGCCGGTCGGGGACCTCGACGCCGAGCAGGTCGCGGACGGTGTTGCGGTACTCACGCGCCGTGAGGAGTCGGACGCGGCGCACGTCGGGCCTCGCCACGGCGTCCGGGGCCTCCGGGTCGTCGTCCGGCCGGGGCCGCCGCGTCCGGTCGCCGTCGTCATAACTCCCGCTGGGGTCGGCGATGACTCCTTGGCAGCCCGCCAGCGATCCGGCGAGGGTGAGGACGATCCACCACTTCGTAGGGCGCAGCATTCGACCGGCTCCTGAACCACCGCGCTCGAAGGACCGCACCACGCGGCCACGACACGAGCACGGGGGTCTCCAAGAGCACTCACTGTGCCAGGCGAAAATTCCAGCGATCGCTGCTCTGGGTGTACGTGCCGTGCGCGATGGGGTGGGGTGGGATGTCCCCAATGCGGACCACGAACCCCACCCGACACCCCGCAACATGCGGCAACTGTTTGTGAATTTGGTTCTCGTCGCGAGGGGCGCTCGCTCGCCGGCCCTCAGCGAGCGCCGTAGCGTTGGTTGGGGCTCGGGCCGTCTGCGGGCGTGCCCTCTTCGAGCTCGTGACCACACTCGTCCAGGAAGAGCGGGTCGGCGATCAGCGCCTCGCTCGCGGGGAAGTTCGAGTGCGTCGGGTTCAGCCAGTAGAGGTTCCGCGACTCGCGGTGGACGATCGTCGCGGCGCTCCGCACGGCGCCGAAGGTCCGGTTGAAGGCCAGGATGTTGTGGCGGAGCGTGCTGTCGGCGCCGCCCTGGAAGCGCACGCCGACGTCGTTGCGCGCGAGCGTGTTGCGCGTGGCGGTCCAGCGCGAGGTGCCCCCGTCGAGGTAGAGCCCCACGCCCGTCGAGCGACAGACGACGTTGTCGTGCGCCTCGAGGGAGAAGGCGTTGCGGACGAGGATGCCCTGGGTCGTGGAGCCGTAGACGACGTTCTCGGTGAGGTTGGCGCTGCCGAGGAGCACGGCGAGGGGCCCCACGTTGTGGCAGAGCGTGTTGCGACGGACCTGGAGGCCCATCATCCGCTCGAGGTACGCCGCCGTCGTCGTGCCGGTCGCCGCCGCGATCCCGCTGCCGCGGACCAGGTTGTCGTCGACGAAGGCGTTGACCGAGTCCCGGCTGTCCACGCCCATGCGGATGCCCGTACGGATGGGCGACGCCGCGATGCGTCCGCAGCCATGCACGTAGCTTCGGCGGATGCCCATCGCGGGGCGGGGGAGCCCGTCGGCGGGCTTCCCCAAGAAGTACACGCACGAGCTCCGCCCGGCCGTGATCTCGAGCCCGTCGATCGTCGCCACGCCTTCGACTCTGATGGCGTCGGGGAGCCCGGTCCCGTCGATGCGCGGGCGCCCCGTCCCTGGCCAGCCGCGCACGAGGATCGCGCCGAGGCCATCGGGGATGGTGAAGCCCGGATAGGTCGAGGGCTCGGCGCTCGTGGGTGACTCGCAGCGATCATCGCTCGGCAGGACGACGGCGCCCCCTCCGTGAACGTCGACGATGCCCCCTGCGGCGCCCAGGTACGAGAGGGCGGTCTCCACGTCTGCGCAGGCGAGCGTGGGCGAGCTGCAATCCCCGTCCCCTTCCGCGCGCACGAAGGCGTGGCCAGGGCATCGCGCGGACCCCGTGAGGCGCGCCGGCCGCGTCGGCGCGTCGGCGCTCGCCACGCACGCGCCCTCCGAGCAGGCTCCGGTCTCCGTGCAGACGTGCCCGAGGCAGCGGTCGTCGAGGAGCACCCGCGCGCCGTCGAGCGTCGCTTCCGTCGGGAACGTCCCGTGGTGTCGCGCGAACGCGAGCGGCGTCCCGGCTGCGTCCCACGCCGTGATCTCGATGGTGAAGCGCTGCGAGTCGCCGATGGCGGCCAGCACCCGCACGCCCGTCGGGAAGACGAGGCCCTCGTCGACCACGAGCTCTTGCCCGGGGATGGGCACGCCGTCGTCGGTCAGCGCCCGGACGGAGATCGACGCCGTGGCGGCGCGAAGGCAGGCGTCCGCGTCGATCTCCACGTCGACACCGCGCGGGCTCTCGGCTCCGCAACCGAGCGCGAGCACCACCAGCAGCGCGGCGGCCACCGACCGCCCAACGACCCCGCAGTATTGACGGCTTCTGCGCAGATCCACGTCGCTCCGCGCGCGAAGGATAGCCGCGCGCGGTCGCGTTCGTCCACGACGAGCGCATCGCTCACCGTCGCGAACGTCATTCGAGCGCGGCGAGGAACACGAGCGCCCGTGCCCAGCGGGCGAGCCGCGCGTCGTCGTCGAGCGCCGCGTCCACGTGCAGCGCGACGTCGTTCGCCCGCGGGCCAGGTCCGTTGACCGGACCTGAGGACGCCTCCGCGAGGCGGGCCGCCAGCTTTGCGCCATGCACCCACGAGACGCGCTCACGCTCGCGCGCGGCGTCGATGAGCACGGGGGGCCGCGGCCGGCGGGGTTCGAGCCGGTGGTAGGGCGAGATGCCGTGGAGCGCTCGGAGCGCGTCATCGTCGTCGTCCGGCGCGCCGTACTCGAGCCGCCAGAGCGCGGCGTTCGGGAAATGCTCGAAGCGCACGAGGTCGGTGACGGGGCCATGCAGGATCACGCCGCTCAGGAGCTCGGGCTCGCGCGCGAGCAGACCGGCGGCCGTCAGCCCGCCATGGCCGGCCCCATACGCGACCACGCGCCGGCCTTCGGCGCGGAGCGCCTCGACCGCCACCTGCAGATCGCCCACCGCGCGGCGCTCGCCCGTCCCGCGTCCCTCCTCGTGCCACGCCGAGCCCACGCCGCCGCCGCCGCGGACGTCGACGAAGACCCAGCGACCGCCGGCCTCGAGGAACGCCGCCACGCCAGCGCGGAAGCTCGGCAGCGCGCTCGCCCCGAAGGCGCCCAGCGTCTCGACGACCGCGAGCTCACCGGGGGCGTCGGAGGCGACGACCTCGACGAGCTCGAGCGGGCGGGTCTCGTCGCCCGGCCCGTGGGTCACGAGCGTGCGACGGCTCGTCCGCAGGCGCGCGCCCGGCGGCCCGCTCACCCACCGCGCCGCGTCGTCGTCGACGTCGAGCCGCAAGAGAGCGCCCGGCGTCATCGGATCCGACCACGCGACCCACGCGCCCTCGGCGTCGCCCGCGACCGCCCGCACCACGCCCGCACCCGGCGCTCCTATCGTCTC
>JAHBWH010000247.1 GCA_019637115.1 Myxococcales bacterium
GCGGGAAATCGATCTGTGTGCTCGGGCGTGTGCCCAGAGGGCAAGCACACACTTCGAAAGAGCAACGGGACCCCGTGCTGAGCGCTCGGGATCCCGTTGTTTTCGCGGTCGAATTGTGGGCGCGATTGGGGTTGAACCAACGACCCCTACCGTGTCAAAGCCCTCCGGGGCGTTACGACGCGTTTGGCAGCGTCGAGATCATCGAGAAATCCCACGAACGGCGTTACCCGGACGATCCACCCGTTTCGCCAAAGTGGGATGCAAAATCGTGCATACCCCCGGCGCGTCAAGTCGCGCGCCGTGATGTCAGACGCGAAGGCCGGCGATGGCCGCGAGCCGCTCTTCGACGATGGGTACGCGCGCCTGGCTCGCCTTGTCGCCGGGCAGGTGACCGGGGATGGCCTCACGGAATCCGTCGTCATCCAGCAGACGCTGGAACTCCTGCGCGATGAACGACCGCACGCTCTCCGGCGACGCCTTCAGCTCGTCGAGCAGCTCGGAGCGTCCATCGACGACGGCCAGGAGGTCCTCCATGTCGTGATGGTAGAAGTCGCCGTCCGCGCGTCCGCGAAAGGCTTCGAGCTTCGTGGCGACGAAGTGTGGAGCGTCGACGACGCGGATGCGGTGCGTGGGACCGTCGCCGATCGCGTGCCAGGTCGCCGTCAGTCGCGCCGAGGGGTACCAGCGGTTCGAGAACCCGAGGACGTTCTCGTGGTCGGGCATGACGTCCACGGTGAGTCCGTCGATGAGCCATCGGCAGAGCGGCGCCTTCTCTCGGTGGTCCTCGCGGAAGCCGAGTGCACGAAGCCTCGCGGCGAGCGCGTAATACTCCGGTTGTGAGCTGATCGCGGCGACGACATCGATGTCATCGGTCGGCCGAGCGGGAGGTGCTCCAGGATCGGAGATGAGGAGGCTGCGAACCATCCCGCCGACGAAGACGACCTCTTCGCGGATGGGACCGAGCCGGTCGGCGACCGTACGGAGCGCAGCGAGTTCCACCGGCGTGGCCGTCATCCGAATCGGCTCCGGAGTTCCTTGACCGCCAGCTCTCGTTCACGAGCGCGCCCACTGCGGATTGCGTCGACGAGCGCCAACAGTTCGTAGAGCTGCTTGTCCGCGCGAGCCGCCTTCGGAACGGAGCGGTAGAGCGGTTCGAGTTCCTGGCCCCGGACCGTACCTTCGGGGTCGGCCCAGACGGGCGGAGGTTCGTCGCTCGGGGCGAATTGGTCGCGTAGCGGGGGCGCCGCATGCGCCGTTGGGAGGCCACGCGTCAGACCACCGTGCTCCGCCGGGAAGACGTACTTGAGTCCGTGCACCAAGAATTCGAGGAGCGCCTTGCGGTTCGGGGTATGGCGATCGTTGTCCTGGAGCAGCCCCGAGCGCGTGGCGCGCCGCACGGACGAGTGGACCTCGGAGGCGCTCATGGAGAGGTCGACGGCGAGCTTGGGATACGACCAGGCCGCGTTCGGGTGCGCCATCAGCTTGAGCGCGACGACCACGTCCTGCGGCTTCAGGGACACCCCGTTTCTATATTCGCGAATCGCGAATAGTGCAAGGTCGGCCGTGGATGTGCTCGGTTTTCTGAGATTTCCTTCGCAGCGGCTAGCTCTACGGCCATTCTCCGAGGAGTCGCCAGTCTCGGCGTCCGGCCGTCATCTCGAACGCGACGAGGTTTCCGGGGCGCGCCACCTTGTTGAGGCCGATGCAGCGGACACCGGAGACTTCGGCGTCGACGCGCGTGTGGTGGTGACCGAAGAAACAGACGCGAGGACGGGCGCGGGCCAGGAGCACGTCGAGGCCGCGAGCATTGCTCACCCAGCCATCACCTTGTCGATGCCGAGGAAAGGTCACGCCGGCCGGAGCGTCGTGCGTGAGCACCACGTCGATCCCTTCGACCTGAGCTAGCCGCTCGATCTCGTCCTGCGTGTAGTGGCGCTTTGAGTAGCCCTGAAGGCTCGCCGATCGACGTTCGTAGTTGGTCGGCCCGTAGCATCCGCCGACGCCGCCGATCCGAATCACGCCATCGTCATCGGTGAGATCGAACGTCGCGCCGTTCCGCAGGTAGTGAAGCCCCGGGAGGATATCGGTCGTCGGTTGTGCGTCGAGCCAGACGAAGTCCTCGTGGTTGCCCTTGATGAAGATCGTCTTGCGCGGCGCCTCGCGCTTGGTCTCGAACCACCGAGGGAAGTCGCCGGCACCGTCATGCCGTCGTGTCGCCTTGTCGACGCGCCGAGGATCAGGCCAGACCCCGAAGTCGCCGACATGGAGGAGGCAGTCGGTAAGCGCTGCACGAGGAGGCGGTATGGCGTGGCGCCGTCGCTGAGCGCATGCTCTCCCGCGTGGACGACAGCCGATCAATCCGGCGCGGGCTGCTCTTTCGCGGGCGGCGGGGGCGGGACGGTGATGTGGCCGAGCGGCAACTCAAGCTCTTTGGGCGAGAGCCTGTCGCGGGTGTCGCGCCAGTACTTCGGCGCGAGCTCGAGGTACCGGTCGCGGGGCCAGTAGGGAACGATGCGGATGATCTCGGCGAGGTACAGCTCGGGATCGAGGTCGTGGAGCTTGCAGGAGGCGACGAGCGAGAGGATGTTGCCCGCGGCGCCGGCGTGGTCGTCGGACCCGTAGAACAGCCAGGCCTTGCGACCGACGGCGACGCTGCCCCGGAGCTCGCGCTCGGCGGCATTGTTATCCATGCGGAGCCGACCGTCGTCGAGGAAGCGGCGGAGCGCCTGCTCGTGGCGGACGGAGTAGCCGAGCGCGGTGGCGACGAGGCCGCGGTTCGGGAGCTTCCCGTACTCGTCGCGCGCCCAAGCGAAGAAGGTATCGACGAGAGGACGCACGGTCTCGTCGCGCCGCGTCTTTCGCTGGGCCGGCGCGAGGTCGCGGAGCTCGCGGTCGGCGGCGAAGATCGCGTCGATGCGTCGCACGCCGTCGAGGCCGAGCGGATGCCGACAGACCGCCGCCTCCCAGTATTTTCTGCGGGCGTGCGAAAAGCACCCGACCTCGATCGGAGGTGGGCCGCATTCGCCGGGCTTCTCCGCGGCGCCCCCCGGAGGAACGCCCTTGAAGAGGGCGTCGTAGATGACGTGAGCGTCGGCCTGCACGTAGCCCGAGAACCCCTTGAACATGTTCCAGACGGTCAGGCTCGTGTGCTTCGCCTGAAAGTCGAGGAACACATGGTCCTTGTCCGCGAGCGTGACGAAGAAGTGGCCCTTCCGGCAAGGCTGTCGCCTACCGTCCTCGAGGCGCTCGGGCTGGATCGCGACACCGGTCGCGTCCGTCGACAAGCAGAACGCCGTCGCGATCGCCTCCTTGCGCGCGGCCTCGACGAGGCAGCCGAGGGTCGCGCCGACGTGCTCGGCGTACCGGCACATCGTCCCACGATCGAGCGAGAAACCTTCCCGGGCGCACTGCTTCTCGTAACGATAGAACGGGACGCCAAGGACGTACTTCATCGTCAGAAGGCGCGCGATCATCGACGGGGCGAGCATCCCCCGCTTCATGATCTCGAGCGGCGCGGGCGCGGTCACGATGCGGAAGGATGGTTCCTTCGCAGGAGCCGCGGTCCCCCCGTCCTTGGCGGATTCGTCCGGCACGCTCGTCTCCTTGTACACGATGCGGGCCAGCACGAGGCGACGGTAGCCACCGCGCTCGAACGCGACGCGCGAGGTCTCCTCGACGCCGATGCGCTCGGCCTTGCCCTCGAGCTCAGGATCTGGAAGCTCGACGCGCACCTCGGGGAGACCGCTCTCGTCGAGCTTCCGTCGCCCCGTCGGCGGCGGGCCGGTTCGAGGCCGCCGCTTGCCCTTCGGCGCTGCGGCGGCTTCGTCGTCACCTTGCTCGTCTCCATCTTCAGCGCCGTCAGCTGCGCCGAGTACCTTCTCGATCGCCTGCGTCTCGGCCAAGAGCCGGTCGAACGCGAGCTGCGCCTCGGCGACATCATCAAGTCGCTCGGCCTTCGCGACGACGAGCCGACGCTTGAGCAGGTGCAGCTCCTCGAGGAGCTGGTGGTAGCGGACGCGAAGATTCGCGAGCGCGCCCTGCGCGCGTGCGAGCTCGCCGCGCAGCGACTCGTTCTCGGCCGCGAGGGCGGCGACGCGCGCGTCCGCGTGGGCGTTCTCCGTGCTCGGCGCGTCCTGCACGAACGTTCCTGTATGCACGCACGAGATCGCTGTCCAGATCGGATACGATCTCTTTCGCGTCGCAGAACGTCAGTGCACGCGCGGACGCCGCGAGCGTCGTGGCGTCGACTCCGACGACGGCGCGAGCTCAAGGCCGTCGAGCAACGCGTCGAGCGTCGCCTCGTCGATCTCGACGTGCGCGGCGTCCGAGACCGGCGACGCAGGTAGAGAGAACACTCCGCTGTCGAGGCGCTTCGCGAAGACGCAGATCCCTGTCGCATCGGCGAACAGAATCTTCACGAGCTGACGTCGTCGCCCGACGAAGACGAAGAGGGCACCGCTTCGAGGCTCGTAGCCCATGCGCTCGCGCACCATCCCGCTCAACCTCTCGAACCCGAACCTCATGTCGACGGGCTCGAGCGCGACGAACACCTGGACGCCCGCGGGGATCATCGAGCGCTTCCCTGAAGCGCCCGGACCACGTCGCCGAGCAGCGTGATGTCGGTGCCACGCGCGACTCGGATCCGCACGCCGGCGACCTCGACGACGAGCTCCGCGGCTGGCGCTGGCGTCCGCCTCACGCGCACCGGCGCGAACCGCGGCGCAGGCGCCTTCGGCGCCGAGGCCCGCGACGGACGCAGGCGCCTTCGGACCGGCGCCGTCGGCGCCTTCTTCGGCGTGCCCGGCCTCGCCGTCTCCGCGCCGACCTGCGAGGCCGCCCAACGAAGGCTCGACACCTCGTAGTCCTTGTCCGCGACGAAGTCCTCGGCCGACTTCCCGCTCGCCCGCCACTCCCGGACTCGCGCCGCCCACTTCTCGCGCGTGTGCTTCGTCATGCGCCCAAGCGTGACCCGTCCGACCTCTCCGCGGAAGTCCGCCTCCTCGTGCAGCGGTTACCCAGCCTCGAGGGCCGGACCGGCGGTCGTTCCGCCAACTCGCGGCCTGCGGTGGCGTCGGGCCCCAGGACCACGGCGCCGAGGCGCGAGCGATGACGTTCGTTCTTTGGATTGCAAACACCGATTAACGATCGGATCGCTCCCGTCAAGGCGTCGAGCGACGCCGTCGATCCGCCGCGCTCGGAAACAGCTCCGCGGCAGGGCTCCTCCGAGACGGCCGGGCACGAAGTCTGCGGCGGCGAAGCACGAGCGGCCTCCCCGGGAGCCCGCCGGGAGCCCGCCGGCCCTTGACGAGCCCACGGCGAGAACTTAATCGCGTTTGTCGAAGTTGCCAGAAAGGAGGCCACTATGCGACGACCCGAAGTAGCCATTCTCGAAGACGATCTGCTCGACATCTGTTCCTTCGCCGAATCGGAGCTCGAGCTGGGTCTCCCCATCGACCGAACGCGCAAGGAGCTGGACGAGGACGACCTCGGTCTCCGCGCGCTCTACGAGCACCCTGAGGCGGTCCTTCGTCCGTCTCGATGGTCGCGGGCGGCATGATCCTTCTCGAAGAGGCACGTCATGGTCGTATCCCCCAGAGGGCTCCTCACCGACATCGGGCAACGTTTCACCGACACCGCGCGTTCCGCGCTTCCTAGCGTCGGGGCTCCGTCTTGGTTCGCTCCCCCCCGTCGACGTTCGAGGGGACGCTGAATCCGTGACGATCCTCTTCTACTTACCCGAGTCGATCGCGACGCCTCACGTCGAGGTCTCCGGCTCGAGCTTGCTCCTGAGGGCGCGCCTCCCCGCAGGGAACGGCGGGGAGCGCGCGCATTGCGGGATCCGCGTCTTCGCTGGGGGTGCCGCTCGAGGAGGGAGGGTGGGGCGCACGCCATGACGGAGTCGCTACGGTCACGCCCGATCGCCGATGACCGCGGTGGTGCCTGGCCGTCGCTCCCAAGCTCCTGCCCTCCGAGCCGCTGACGGCGGAGATTCGCTACGACGACATCCACCGAGCGCGCGGCGGGTCAGAAGCGACCGGGGCAGCTTACAGCGACGTGTAAGCACTCCCGTTGGGCTGCGCGCGCGCGGGGGGTGTTACGAGTGCACCCGCGCGAAGTCGTGCGCCCGCAGGAGGATCTCACCATGCGACGAGCACTCGCCATTCTGTCGTTCGCCATCGCTTCGTTCAGTTGCGCCGTCGAGCCGGGAGACGACACCACCGCGTCGACGTCGACGTCGACGTCGACGCCGTCGACGTCGTCGACCAAGAAGACGGCGATGCTGCCTTTCAGGCAGAGCGACGGCTCGGTGAAGGACGTGCGCGTCGAGGTGTCGCGTGGCCGCGCATGGATCGGCGACATGGGCTTCGGTCCGATCGATGACATGCGGACGCGCGGCGCGCCCGCCGACACCGACCTTCGATGGCCCGGCGGCGTCGTGCGCTACTGCTATCAGCGCGACCCGTTCAACAGCGTCGCCGATCCGGACGCCAGCCAGGAAGAGTCCGTCGACGCTGCCGCCACCTACATTCGCGCGCATGTCCCGTCGATCAACATCGTGAGGCAAGGCTACTGCTCGTTGGGCGACGTGCTCTTCGACGACATGGTGATCGTACGAAAGCACCTCGACGACGACGACGCGCAGCTCGACTGGTCGAGGGCAGACTTGGGGTACCGCGGCGGACCGCAGTACCTCGAGCTCGGCGCGAACGTCGGCCCGGGCCTCTCGGGCACGATGACGATCGTCCACGAATTCATGCACACGCTCGGCGTCTATCACGAGCATCAGCGCGGCGATCGGGACGCCCACGTCGCCATCTGCTGGCGCAACGTAGACCGCACGGGCGACATGGCGATCAAGCCTGACCAGCTCCTGCTCACCAAGTACGACCTGCACTCGCGGATGCACTACAGGAGCGGCCAGAACCGCATCGAACCTCCGTACAATCTCGCTCCGCCGTGCGGCACGAGCACGATCTACGCGCTCAACGGCCAGTCGTTGGAGAAGAACGACTGGATGACCGCGGAGGACACCAACAACCTCAGCGCGATGTACGGCTACCCGATCGGCGCCCCCATCGCGAACGAGGCGCTCGGAGAAGCGATCGCGGTCGGCGACTTCGACGGCGACGGATACGACGACGTCGCGATCGGCGCTCCCGGCCGCGACAACGACCGCGGCGCCGTCTACCTGTTCAAGGGCACGCTGAGGTACCCGGTCGGTCGGCGCATCCTCACCCGCGAGTCGCAGGCGGGCCCCGGCGATCGCTTCGGCGCCTCGCTGGCCGCCGGCGACTTCAACGGCGACGGCATCATGGACCTCGCCGTGGGCGCTCCCGGGTCGATGGCCTCGGGCGTCAAGTCAGGCGCGGTCGTGATCTATCTCGGCGGCCGCCACCGCGGCGCGTTCTGGGCGCTCGACTGCGACGCCGATACGCGCTGCGTCGGCACCGACACGGACATGATCCAGTCGCCGGGCACGGTCCTGCGCCTCGGCAACAACTCCTTCAACCCGCAGCCGGCCGCCGGCGACGAGTTCGGCGCGTCGCTGGTCGCGGGCGACTTCACCCGCGACGGCAAGGCCGAGCTCATCGTCGGCGCGCCCGGTCGCAACAACAATCAGGGCGCGGCGTTCTACTTCCGATCCGCCGTCATCGCGCCCTCCGTGCCCACGATCTACTCGTTCCAGTCGATCCTGGCGACGGAGTGGTTCACCACGCCGGCCTCGGCGCGCTTCGGCACGTCGCTCACGAGCGCCGACTTCGACGACGACGGCGATCGAGACCTCGCGATCGGGGCCCCAGGGAACGCCGCCACTCCACAGGGAAGGGTGTTCGTCGCGAAGGGCAACGGCGCGGGCAAGCCCCCTGCATGGAAGACGTTCGCGAGCCCGAACGGATCGAGCGACGAGTTCGGATTTTCTCTCGCGACGGGCCGCCTCTTCGGCAACGACAACAACTGGGAGCTCATCGTCGGGGCGCCACGCACGCTGAACGCCACCTCCGTTCGCGCCGGAGCGGTCCACGTCTACCAGTATTCAGTTGGCAGCTCGACCGCGGGTCCTCAGATGGTGCACGCGAGCGAGCTCAAGACCGGCAGCGCCGCGCAGGTTCGCTTCGGCCACTCGGTCACGGCGCTCAACTTCAATCGCATCGGCAACTGGGAGGTCGCGATCGGCGCGCCCGAGTACAACAGCGGCCGGGGACGCGTCCTGATGGCCACCAACAACGGCACGAGCCTCAGCGGAGGAGAAGACGTCGTCGGCGCAGGCTCCTTCCACAAGCTCGGCCGTTCGCTCGCGGCCATCGTGCAGAACTACGGACCGGAGTTCCCGCTTCAATCCAACGTCGTGCGCCTCCTCGTCGGCGCGCCCGCCAGCCGAGGCGACCTGACCGGCATCTCCGGCGCCGGCCAGGTGATCGGCTACGGGTCGACCATCAACAACGGCTTCAACACGCTCGTGAAGTGGACGCCGCTGACGAAGTCACCCGCCGCCAGGTGATCGCGAGCGCGTACCACGATCAACCGGTATTTCCGACGTCCCGCGTACTTGCGCGGGACGTTGCGCCGTCGACGGATCACGCGGGGCATCGCGACGTTCTTCGGCGGCGCGCCCCCCCGCGAACGTCGTCGGCGCCGTCCTGTTCAGGCGGCTCACCCAGTACGTCAGCGTCGAGGCCTCGAACTGCTGGCCGTCGGCGAACGCCTCGGCCGTCTGGCCGCTTGCCCGCCAGTCCCGCACCCGCTCCGCCCATCTCGCTTCCGTCGTCGTCATGCCCGCGAGCATGCGCCGCCGGGCGCGCTCGCGGTAGGACGGGGCTCACGCAGCGCGTAAGAAGCTCGAGCACCTCGTGGGCGGGCGCGGACCAGGGGCCGCGAGGGGCGCGTCGAGCGAGCGGACGACGAGCCGGTCGAGAGACGTCGCGACTCGGCGACCCGTCAGACTGCGGGGTCGGGGACGATGTCGCCGGGAAAGTGCGCCCTCGTGAGCGCCCTCGACGGCACGGGGGCGGGCTCCAGCCACGAGAGGATCGCGTCTCTCCCGCAGATGTGGATGCAACCATTCCAGTCATGCACGAAGATCCATTGCAGAAAGCATCCTGTGGGGGGCGCCGGTAAGCGGGCTTCGCCACCGGTCGTGATGGCTCCGGTTCCGGTGTCGATCCAGAGTCCGTGCTCCGGGATCGCCGGATGGCCTCGCGCCGGATCGATCTCAGGGGGATCGATCGCGCAGTAGACCAGTCCCGTCACGGTGATCGAGGCTCGCTGGTCCATGTCTTGGTGCTCGCTCATCATCAGTCGAACCTGGAGCTCGAGCCGAGCGGCCAGCCAGTCAAGGGTGATGCCTTCGAGGTAGGCATCATGAAGCCCCCAGGGGAGCGTCGCCTCGATCTCGTCGAAGGTCATCGCCTTGGACGATACGCCAACGCCGGGTCCCGCATCGCCTCGTCTGCCTCCGCGAGCAGACGTTCGAGCTGCTCGCGTGCCTCTTCGACGAGCCCCAGCCCTACGTAGTTCTCGACAAGCTTGCGACGAACCTCGTGGAGCTCTGGCTGCATCTCGAGGATCTGCCGCCGAACGGCGATGAGCCGAAGGTTCGACGCGCCATCGGATCGCGACGCTTCGACATGCTCGCAGTAAAGGATGTAGTGCTCGACGGCACCCGCGATGTCACCCTCCTTCGCGAGGCGATCGCCATCGGCAAGGATGCGCCGGCCGTCGCGATCCTCGTGCGGCTCCACGATCGAAATCTTAGCCCGATCCATGACGCAGTTCGCGATCCAAGGATCGCCGGGGCCGCGGTGGTCGCCGTCAGGGTGACGGACGAGGGGCGCGCACGACCTCGCCCAGGACGACGGCCGCCGCGTCGTCGGGCCAGCCTACGCCCGGAACGTCAAACCTCCGGAGTTCGCGCGGCGGCGCGGCGCTCGGGCCCCACAGGTGG
>JAHBWH010000248.1 GCA_019637115.1 Myxococcales bacterium
CGGCCGCGCTCGAAGCCCTCGACGAGTGGGAGCAGGTGCGCACGGGCGAGGCCGACGTCGCCGACGCAAGCGATCTGCGCCGGCGGGCGCTGAGAGCGCTCTGGCGCACCGACGGGGACGTGGACCTCGCCGCCGCGATCGACGCCGTCGGCCGCTTCGGCGGCGAGCACGGGCTCGAGCAGGTCGCCCGTCGCGCGCGCGCGCTCCGCGACGAGCTCGACCGACCGCTGCTGCTCGCCTTCCTCGGTGAGTTCAACGCCGGCAAGTCGACGCTCATCAACGCCTTCATCGGCGCGGAGGTGGCGCCGATGGGCATCGTTCCGACCACCGCGACCCTCAACGTCCTGCGCGGGGGCGCCGAGCGCATCGTGCGCGTGGTGCTCGACGACGGCAGCACGCGGGAGGGGGACTACGCGCAGCTCGGGGCGCTCCTCGACGCCGCCGCCCGCGAGGGTGTGGACCACGTCGAGATCGTCCTGCCGAGCGAGCGCCTCGAGCGCGTATGGATCCTCGACGCGCCAGGGACGAACGCGCTCGACCCCGCGCACGAGGCGCTCGCGAAGGAGGCCGCCCGCCGCGCGGACGCCGTGCTCTGGATCTTCGACGCCGCGCAGGCCGGAAAGCTCACCGAGACCGTCATGCACGAGGCGCTGCGCGCCCGCGGCCGCCTCGTCGTGCCCGTGCTCAACAAGATGGATCGACTCAAGGCGGGCGAGCTCGACGAGGTCTCGGAGCTGGTCGCGCGCGGGTTCGGTGCGCCCCCGCGCGCCGTGAGCGCCCGCGCCGCCCTCCGCGCGCGCCTCGCGGGCGACGACGCGGCAGAGGTCGCGAGCGGCTTCCCCGCGCTGCTGGAGGAGCTCGAGCGCCTCGTCTTCTCGCGCGCTCGCGAGCTCAAGCGCGCCGCCTGCGCGGGGCGGCTCGCCGAGGCGCTGCGCGACGCGCTCGCGACCGAGGAGGAGCTCGGGGCGCGGGGCGCCGCGGAGGCGGCGGACGAGGCCGCTGCGAAGGAGGCGCTGCTCGCCCTCGGGCCCGAGCTCTTGCTCGCGGTCGACGACGCCCTGCGCGCCTACGAGCAGGAGCTCGACGAGGCCTTCGAGGCGGCGGCGGACGAGGTCCTCACCTTCGTGCGGCCGCGGGCGACGCGGCTGTCCCGCCACGGCGCGCACCCGGAGGACCGCGCGTTCCTCGCCGAGCTGCTCGAGCGGCGGCTCCGGGAGGCCACCGAGCGCTGCGAGCGACGGCTCGTCGCCCAGCTGCGGGGGCGGCTCGCCCCGATCGCGACCACCGGGCTCGAGGAGCGGCTGCGGCCCGCGATCGCGCCAGCCCTCGCCGCCCATTGGGGCTACCAACGCGGCGTGCTCGAGGGGGGCGCGCTCCGCCGCTTCTTCGAAGAGGTCCTCCCCCGCGCGGAGCTCGAGCGCGGCGCGCTCGTCGCCGCCCTCGCGCGCGGGCGCGTGGACGTCCGCACCGAGCTGCGGCCGCCGCTCGTGGAGGCGGTCGAGCAGCTCCAGCGCTCGCTCGTCCGAGACCGCGAGGCGCGCGTGGAGGCGCTGGAGGTCGAGCGTCGCGCGACGAGCCGCCGGGTCTTCGCGCCGCTCCGAGCGCTCGCGGAGGTGCTCGGCGAGATCGCCGGGACGCCGCCGACGACGAGATGATGGGCGCTGACGCGGGTCTCCGTGTCCGGCGGAACCACGTATCGCGCGGTCGTGAACCGCGGTAACCTGCGACGGTGTCTCAGCCCCCGCTCGTCCTCGTCGCGGAAGACGACCGGATCGCCCGCGAGATGGTCGGCGGGTTGCTCCGCGGTCGCGGCTACCGGGTCGAGATGGTCGACGACGGGCGAGGCGCCGTCGAGCGCGCGGGGCGCGGCGGCGTCGATCTCTTCCTGCTCGACGTCGTGATGCCCGAGCTCGGCGGCCTCGAGGCTTGCCGGCTCATCAAGGGGATGACACGCGCGGACGGGTTCATCCCCGTCGTGCTCTTGACGGCGAAGAACGACATCGACAGCCGCGTCGAAGGCCTCCGGATCGGCGCCGACGACTACGTCGGCAAGCCCTTCGACGAGCGGGAGCTCCTCGCGCGGGTCGAGGGGCTACTGCGCATCAAGCAGATGCACGACGAGCTCGCGAAGGCCAAGGAGACGCTCCAAGAGCTCGCCGTCACGGACGCGCTGACGGGCCTGTACAACTTCCGCTACCTCAGCACGCGGCTGCGTGAGGAGCTCAAGCGCGCCGAGCGCCACCGCGAGCCGCTCGCGTGCGTCATGCTCGACATCGACCGCTTCAAGGAGATCAACGACGACCACGGCCACGACGTCGGCGACGCGGTGCTGCGCGAGGTCGCCGCGCGGGTGCGCGGCGCGGTCCGGGAGATCGACGTGGTGGCCCGCTACGGCGGCGACGAGCTCCTGCTCATCTTGCCGAGCACGCCCTTTAGCGGCGCGGTCACCGTCGCCGAGCGGATCTGGAACGACGTCCGCGCCACGCCAATCCAGCGCGCCGCTGGGTCGACCGTCCCCGTGACGGTCTCGATCGGCGTCGGCCTCTACCCGAGCCGAGACGTGAGCGACGCCGAGGCGCTCCTGCGGGCCGCCGACCAGGCGCTCTACCAAGCCAAGCGCGACGGGCGCGACCGCATCGGGGTCTTCCAGCACCAGGGCTACATCTACCGCCCGATCCCCTGAGGTCGCGCTTCGCTCAGCGGCCCGCCGCCAGCCACACCCAGAGCGCGGTGCCGACGAGGGCGAGGGTCATGAGGAGGGCGACCGGGAGGAGCACGCGCTTCGGCGAAGGGGGGGGAGGCTCGCGGGCGAGCTCCAAGGTCTGCATCGCGACGACGACGACCCGATCGATGCTCTTCTGGGCTCGCTCCGCGCGCTCGGGATCGGCCTCGCGCACGACCCGATAACGCTGTCCCGCGAGCTCGAGCCGCCCCATCGCCGCGCAGAGACCGATCCACTTGTCGTGCGCGCGGGGGTCGTCCCACTCGGCCTCGACCCTCGACCATCCCGCATCGAGGGCCGCGTCGAGCTCCGCTCGGGAGCGTTCCCTCGCGGTCTCGTCCGAGGAGGCCTGCTCGGGCGGCTCAGCCTCCATCCGTCGCTCCACCTCGGCCGTGCACGGCCCGAGCATAGCAGCAGCGATCATGAACGAACGGCGAGATCCACCCGGGCTGGATCCGGTATGCTCCTGGGCACCGCTCCGGCCGCGGCCCCACCGTGACGCCCGGCGTGACCCGAGGACGGCGAATCTCCCAGGACAAGCATGCAGATCGACTTCAAGGCGCGAGAGATCACCGTCAAGCTCGTCTACTACGGCCCGGCGCTCAGCGGGAAGACGACCAATCTCCAGGCCATCCACAAGCTCGTGGCCGCCGACACCGCCGGCCGCCTGATGACGCTCGAGACGCGCGACGACCGGACGCTCTTCTTCGATCTCCTCCCGCTCACCTTCGCCGGGAGCGGCGGCATCCAGGTGCGCTTCAAGCTCTTCACCGTCCCCGGGCAGGTCATCCACAACGCGACGCGTCGCCTCGTCCTGCAGGGCGCCGACGGGACCGCGTTCATCGCAGACTCGCAGATCGCCGAGACGCGCGCGAACCAGCAGGCGTTCCTCAACATGCAGGAGAACCTGAAGGAGAACGCCATCGACCCGGTGACGCACCCGCTGGTGATCCAGTTCAACAAGCGCGATCTCCCTGGCGTTCGCACCGACGAAGAGCTCGACCGTCTCGCCCAGAAGGGCCGTGAGCCGGTGTACAAGGCGGTCGCGCTTCGAGGCACGGGGGTCATCGAGACCTTCCTCGGGCTCACGGACCTGACCTGGCGGCATCTCGAGGCGAAGCACCAGCTGAAGGAGAAGTTCGGGCTCGACCCCGACGTCTTCCTCGCCGACGTGCGGGAGCGCCTCGGCCTCTGCGGGGAGGCGGCGCAATGAGCGACCTCGCCCTCAAGAGCGGCGGCCTCGACCTCTCGCTCGGCGACATCGTCCGCCTCGACGAGGTCGTCGACCGGGAGGCGCTCCGGGACGTCTGCCGCTCGTTCTTCGAGCTCTTCAACCTCTCGGTGCGTGTCTTCTCCGCGGACGGGACGCTGCTCGCCGACGCGCACGAGGAGCAATCGATCCACGCCTACCTGCGCACGACGCAGGGCGGCGAGCGCGCGCTGCGCGAGGATCAGGACGCCGTGATCCGCGCGACCCCGAGCGCCCCCGTGCAGCTCGGCGAGATCACCGGCGCCGTCTACGACGTCGTCCCCATCGTTTATCACGGGCGCCGCGTCGGACGCTTCGTGCTCGGCCCTTACCTCCCCGCGGAGATGAAGGAGGTGCCCAAGGCGCTCCTCAAAGCCGACCCGGCGCTCGAGCCCGAGAAGGTCCGTGACGCGCTCGCGTCGATGCCGCGCGTGCGCCGCGCGACCGCCGAACGCGTGGCCGCGCACCTCCGCGGCATCCTCGACCTGCTGGTGTTCAGCAGCCACCGCGCGCACCTGACGAGTGAGATGCACGTCGCGTCGGTGCGCGAGGGCTACCGCGAGCTCGCCGAGAAGACTTCGAAGCTCCAGGCGGCGTACGACCGCCTCAAGGAGCTCGACCAGCTCAAGTCGAACTTCCTCGCGACGGTGAGCCACGAGCTGCGGACACCTCTCACGAGCATCATCGGTTATTCGGAGATGCTCGAGGCGGGCATCGCGGGCGACCTCAACGAGGAGCAGTTCGACTTCGTCCGGACGATCCACACGAAGGGTGACCAGCTGCTCGCGCTCATCACGAGCTTGCTCGACCTCTCGAAGCTCGAGCAAGGGGTGATGCGCATCGAGCCCGAGCAGCTCGATCCTGCCGAGCTCGTCACGGACGTCGCCAAGACCTTCGAGCCTGCCGCGCGCAAGAAGGAGATCGACCTCATCGTCGCCGTCGCACCGGGCCTGCCGCGGATCGGCGCGGACCCCGTCCGCGTCAAACAGATCCTCTCGAACCTCGTCGAGAACGCCGTGAAGTTCACGCCGAAGGGCGGACACGTGGTCCTCGCGGCGAACGAGGCAGAGATGGAGGATGGGGCGGACGGGCTGGGCGCGGTGCTGCTCGCCCTGCCGCGTCGCGCCGTGGCCTTCGCCGTGCGCGACTCGGGCATCGGGATGCCCTCGGGCGAGCTGAGCCGGATCTTCGACGCTTTTTACCAGGTCGACGGGAGCTCGACGCGCGAGCACGGCGGCACCGGCCTCGGCCTCTCGATCGTCAAGCGGCTCGTCGACGCGCATGGCGGCACCATCGACGTGCAGAGCGCCCTCGGGGAGGGCACGTCGTTCACGGTCACGCTGCCGGAGGCCGAGGACGGACCTTGAGCGTGTCCTCCGAGCACGAGCGCATCGCTCGCCTCGGCGCTCGGCTCCGGAGCGGCGCGCTCGCCGAGCAGGACGTGGGCATCGGCGACGACGCCGCGTTCCTCCACCCCGAGCTGGTCGTCAGCGTCGACGCAGCGGTCGAGGGCGTCCACTTCCTGCCGCGCTTCGCGCCGTGGGCTGCGCTCGCGCGGCGCGCCGCCGTCGCCGCCCTCAGCGATCTCGCAGCGATGGGCGCTGCGCCGATGGGCATGCTCAGCTCGCTCATCCTGCCGCGGGGGCTCGACGACGCGACCTTCGACGCGCTCGTCGAGGGTTACGCCCAGGCCGCCGACGAGCACGGCGCGCCGGTCATCGGAGGCAACCTCGCCGCGGGCACGGAGGTGTCGATGACCACGACGGTCCTCGGGCGGACGTCCGCGCCCCTGCTGCGCTCGGGCGCGAGGCCCGGGGACGCGCTCTACGTCACGGGGGCGCCCGGGGCGGCCGCGCTCGGCCTTCACGCGCTCCTCCGCGAGCGCGAGACCGACGACCGCTTCGCCCGCTTCGTGGAGGCCTGGCGTCGGCCCTGGGCCAGGATCGACGCGGGCCTCGCGCTCCGAGGCCACGCGAGCGCCGCCATCGACGTGAGCGACGGGCTGCTCGCGGACCTGGGGCACCTCTGCGCGGCGTCGGGCGTCGGCGCGACGATCGACATCGGCGCCCTCCCCCACGACGCCACCTTCGACGCCGCGGCCGCGGCCCTCGGACGCGACCCCGTCGAGCTCGTCCTCGGGGGCGGGGAGGCCTACGAGCTCCTCTTCGCGACCGCGGGCGCGAGCCCCATCGAGGCGACACGCGTCGGCACCGTCGACGCGGAACCCGGGGTACGGCTCCGGCACGCGGACGGGCGCGTCGCGCCCGCGACGCTCGCCGGGTTCGACCACTTCGCCAGTGGCGGCGAACGGTGAGCTTCGGCTCGCGCGCGCCGCCGCGTGCGAAAGAGCGAGTCGCGCCGGACCGCTCACGAGCGGCCGGCCGCGCGCCGGTTCGGGGACCGAGCCTCTTCATCTTCTTCTGCGGCCGAAGCGGCAGAGCCCGCGCAGCTCCTCGGCGCTTCGGTCGCCGCCGCCCGTGTGAGGCGCGCTCAGCCGCGCGCCGGCTCGGGGCCCTCCAGGCCGAGCCGCTTCATCTTCTTCTGCAGCCCGAAGCGGCTGAGCCCGAGCAGCTCCGCGGCGCGCGTCCGGTTGCCGCCCGCGCGCGCGAGCGCGTCCCGCACGAGCCGCCGCTCGAGCGCGTCGACGTGCTCCCGCAGCTCGAGCGAGCCGTCCTCCTCGTCGGCGGCGAAGTGCTCGAGGCGCAGGATCCGCGCGTCGCCAGCGGCGAGCAGCGCGCGCCGCAGGGCCGTCTCGAGCTCGCGCACGTTGCCAGGCCAGGCGCGGCTCGCGAGCTGGCCGAGCGCGTCGGAGGCGACCCGCACCGTCGGAGCGCCCAAGCGCTCGAGCAACGCGCGGACGAGGTCCGGGAGATCCTCGCGTCGCTCACGGAGCGGAGGGAGAGGGAGCACGAGCACGGCGAGGCGGTAGAAGAGATCCTCGCGGAAGCGCGCGTCGCGCACGTACGCGCGCAGGTCCACCGACGTCGCCGTGACGAGCCGCACGTCGAAGCGACGCGAGCGCTCGCTGCCGAGCGGGCGGACCTCGCCCTCCTGGACCGCGCGCAGCAGCTTCGCCTGCATGGCGGGGCTCGTTTGCTCGACGTCGTCGAGGAAGAGCGTGCCGCCGTGCGCCAGCTCGAAGAGCCCACGCCGGCGGGCCGTCGCGCCGCTGAACGCCCCGCGTTCGTGGCCGAAGAGCGTGCTCTCGAGGAGGGTCTCGGGCATCGCGGCGCAGCTCTCGGCGACGAAGGGCCCGCTCGCGCGGCCGCTCGCGTCGTGCAGCACGCGGGCCGCGTGGTTCTTCCCGGTCCCGCTCTCGCCCACGAGGAGCGCCGGCGCGTCGGTCGCGGCCACCTTTCCGAGCAGCTCGACGAAAGCCCGCATCGCGGGGCTCCGCGCGACCAGCCCGTAGCGCTCCGTCTCGGCCCGCCGCGCCGCGAGCTCCTCCGCCTGCACCTCGACCCGCCGCTCGAGCGCGCGACGCGCCTCGATCTCGCGCCGCAGCGCGCGTCGATCCGCCGCGCGACGCTTGGCCTCCTCGATGCTCCGCTTGGCGAGGTCCGCGAGCTCCACGAGCAGCGCGCCGTCCTCGTCCGAGAACGCGGCTGGCCGCTGACGATCGTCGACGAGCAACGCCCCCTCGTCACCGACCGGCGCGGCGAGCACGGATCGGAGGGCGAGCGCGTGCACGCTCTTCGCGTCCGTCCAGCGCGCGTCCCCCATCGCGTCGTGCGCGCGCACGGGCGCGGCGAGATCGATCGCGCGCGCGGCGATGCTGAGCGAGGGTGCGCCGTCCCCGTCCGCCGCATTCACCTCCAGCGCGCCGCTCTCCGACCGGCTCAGGAGGAAGGCTCGCTCTGCGTCCAAGAAGCGCCGAGCGCCGCGGACGATCCGTCGCCGGAGGTCGTCGAGCGGCGCGTCGAGCTCGAGCTCGCGGAAGAACGTGAGGAGCTGCCGCCAATCGTGTCGCTTCGGCGAGACGGCGACCTCGCGCGGCGCGGTCGCGAGCGCGCGCGCATAGGGCCCGAAGCGGCGCAGCGTTCGCCGCTGATGCGCGTCGAGGTCGCGGCTGACGCGGTCGAGGAGCGCGCGTACTCGTCCAAGCGCCGCCTCGGCGCCCGGACGATCGTGCTGGGCGGCGGCGACGTCGTGCGCGAGCTGCGCGAGGAGCAGCTGGTCCTCCCAACGCGGGGGCTCCGCGAGCGTTTCGAGGCACGCGCTCGCGCCCGCGGTGTCGCCCTCCGCGAGCGCGACGCGCGCGCGGGCCACGCCGAGCTCGAAGGGTGATGCCTCGAGGCCGACCAGGAGGCGACGCGCTTCGTCCAGCGCCGCCGTCGCGAGCAGCGCGGCGGCCCGTGCGCGCACGTTCGGCTCGTCGGGAGCGCTCCAAGGCATCGGGTTTCGGCCGGCGCGGAGCGCGAGCTCCAACTCGATCAACGCGATCCGCCCCAGGCCGACACCGTCGGCGGCGCGCGTCAGCGCATCCCGCGCCGCGCGCGCCAGCCGCTCCGCCTCGACCTCGTCGCCCACCCAGCCCGCCGCGCTCGCGAGGTTCAACACGGCCCGGCCGAGATCGCGATCGCGCCCGATCCGAGCGTAGCGGCGCGCGGCTTCCCGCAGGGCGCGTTGACCGGCGCCGAGCGCGCCCGCGTCGAGCCCGACGATGCCCTCGTTGGCGGCGGCCGTCGCGGCGAGGTGCTCGTCACCGATCGCGCTCGCGAGCGTGAGCGCCTCGTGGTGCGCGCGCGCCGCGCGATCGAGCGCGGCGAGCGCGGCCTCGGCGGCGCCGAGCGCGAGGAGCACACGCGCGCGCGCCTCCGCCCCTTCGCCGCGCCGCCCTCGCTGAAGCGGCGCGGCGAGCGCGTCCGACGCCACCGCCCGCGCCCGCGCCGCGCCGCCCTCGGTGAGCGCGATCCAGGCCCGCAGATCCGCGGCTCGCGCGTGGCGCCTCGCGCGCGCCAGGTCCCCCGCGCCGAGCGCGATCCAGCCGAGGGTGTTGCCAAGCGCGGTCGCGAGGCCCGTCCCCGCGGACACCGTGTCGTGCGCGAGCACGTCGTTGTCATGCGCGTCCCCGTCCCCGTCCCCGTCCCCGTGCGCGTGCGCGTCCACGTCGACGTCCCCGTGCGCGTGCGCGTGCGCGTGCACGTCCACGTCCACGTCCACGTCCACGATGGGAGCGCCCGACACCGACTCCGACTCCGACTCCGACTCCGACTCCAACCGCGCCCCCAGCTCCGCCAGACACGCCGTCGCGAGCGCCTCCGCCAGCGCCACCTCGCCCGCGCGGCGGGCGAGCTCGGCTCGGCGCACCCGGGCGGCGAGCGACGGCTCGTCGGCCAACGCCGCCATCGCGTCGGCGTAGCGTCCCTGACGCGCGAGCGCGTCGGCGCGCGCGAAGGCGAAGAGAGGCGCGGAGGTCAGCGCATGAGCGTCCGTCGCGAGGCGAAGCGCGCGTGCCACCCGGCCCGCCGCGAGGAGCGCGGCGATCGCGCGCTCGAACGAGACCGTCGCGTCCGCGAGCTCTCCCACGGCGGCTGCCAGGTAGCCGGTCCACGGGCCAGCGACGGCGCCGAAGTGCCCGAGCGCGGCCCGCACCGCCGTCGACACGTCGACACGCGTAGCCGGCGACGCACGCGCCAGCGCCGCCCGCGCGACGTCCTCGCGGAGCACCACGAGCTCCTCGTCGACGCAGACCTCCCCCGCGCGCAGCAGGTCGCGCACGCCCTCGCGGAAACGGCGGAGGGCGCGCGGGGCGGCCCCGGGGCCATGGCCGTCGCTCGTCGTCGCGCTCGAGCGCACGAGGCGCGCCGGGAGCTGACCGCCCGCGACGGCCAGCGCCAACGCGGCTTCCGCGCGCGGCCCTCCGCGCGCGTGTTCGTCCGCCGTCTCGTCCT
>JAHBWH010000249.1 GCA_019637115.1 Myxococcales bacterium
GATGTCCTTCATGAGCAGATCCTCTGATGTCGTGCTGGGGGCTAGACTCGTCGACCCCACGGATGCAGCTGCGGCGTGAAGGGCGTGCGTTCGCACGCCTTCCACGTCGTCGCGCTCGCCGCTCGCGCGCAGGGAAGGTCCAGCACCGGACGCGCACCATGCCCGAGATGCAAAGGATGTGCAAGCGCCCTCCCTGGCCACGGACAAGGGCCGTGCCAAGCCCTAGGTGTCGATAATCTTTCGACTTCGCCCGTCCGCACACGACCGTCCGCGTACCGTTCACCGTTGGCGTGGGAGGCGGCCTGAGCGTTCGCTCTGTCGCGAGGGTCGATGCGCGGGGGTCAGGCGCGGAGCTTCTTCAGCGCCTCGAGCTCTTGCACGGCGAGCAGATCCCGAGGACGTCCGAGCGCGCGCTTGACCTCGATGAGGCGGTCGAGCGAGATGCACAGGAAGCGCACGCCGAACGCCTCCATCTCGACGGCATCGCCGACGACCGTCTCGTACCGGACCTCGCCCTCGAGCCCGAGTGAACCGAGCGCATCGAGACGACCCGCGCGTGTCTCGGCGAGGTGGTGACCAGGGTTGTCGAGGTGATCGATCCCAAACCGGAGCCTGCGCGGATCCCCCCACGCGACGGCTTCGAGCTCGTCGAACGCGGCCACCAGACGCGTCGCGTTGTCTCGGCCGAGGCGGTACAGGATGTCCAGGTCACGCGTCATCAAGGAGGCCCCGTGGGCGACGACCGCGACGCCGCCGACGACCACGAACTCGACGCCATGCCGTCGCAGGGTCTCGAGCGCGAGCGCGAAGTTCACGGCTCGCTCGGGATGCCCGGCACGGGGCGGACAGACTCGGCGAACCGGATGCACTCCTCGAGGGCGCGCAGGCGCTCTTCGACGGTGAGGGCGAGGTTGGCCCGGAGCAACGAGAGGTCGACCCCGTGCTCGTTCTGCACCTCGTCGAGGTCGTGGCCAAATCGGATGTCGCGATCGTCTGCCATCACGGTCCCCAGAACGTAGCACCACGTCGATCGCCCGTCAGTCGCAGCCCCGCGCCGCATCCTGGCCGCGTCTCACCCCCCAACGGGGGTGAACGCGGACGATCTCCGCACCGACTCGCCCCCCATGGAGTGGCCGCCAGCCCCGTACGTCAGCGGCGGGCCAGCTCCAGCAGCTCCGCCGCCGCCGCGCGTGTGCGCTGCGTGATCTTCACCCCACCGACCATGCGCGCGATCTCCTCGAGGCGCTCCGCGTCGTCGATGCGCGTGATCTCGCTGCGCGTCCGGTCGTCGACGACGCGCTTGCTGACCCGGAAGTGGGTCTGCCCGTAGGCCGCGATCTGCGCGAGATGCGTGATGCAGATCACTTGGTGGTGCGCCGCGACGTCGTGGAGCTTGCGACCGATGACCTCGGCCACCGCGCCGCCGACGCCGGTGTCGACCTCGTCGAAGACGTAGGTGCCCGCCGGGCCGAGGCCTGCGAGCACGCGCTTGATGGCCAGCATCGCGCGGCTGAGCTCGCCGCCGCTCGCGACCTTCGCGAGCGGGCGCGCGGGCTCGCCCTTGTTCGGCGCGATGAGGAACTCCGCGCGGTCGATGCCGGTCTGCGACAGTCGCGCGCCGTCGACCTCGAGGCCCCCCTTGGCCTCTAGCGGGGCGAGGTCGACGACGATCTGCGCGCCGCCCATCCCGAGGCTCTCGAGCTCGGTGCTGATGCGCTCGCCGAGCTTGCTCGAGGCCTTCTTGCGCGACGCGCTGAGCGCGCGCGCCACCGACGCGGCCGTCTCGAGCGCCGCCGCGCGCCGCTTCTCGGCCTCGGCGAGCCGCTCTTCGTGGCGCTCGAGCCCCTCGAGCTCGTCCGCGGCCCGCGCGCGGTGCTCGAGGATGCTCTCGAGGTCGCCGCCGTATTTGCGCTGCAGCCGCTGCAGACGGTCGACGCGATCCTCGACCTCGGCGAGCCGCTCGGGGTCGAGGTTGACCTCGCGCGCGTAGGCGCCGAGCTCCTTGGCGGTGTCCTCCAAGACGACGAGCGCCTCGTCGAGCCGGTCTGCGAAGGGCGCGAGGCGGCTGTCGATCTCGGCCGCGTCGCGCACCTCGGCCGCGATGCGTCCGAGCGCCTCGGAGAGCGCCTCGTCTTGCGCGTAGAGGGCGTCCTCGGCGCCACCCGCGACGCGCGCGAGGCGTTCGGCGTGGCGGAGCCGCTCGCGCTCCTCGGCGAGGTCGTCGAGCTCGCCCGCACGCAAGCCGAGCGCGTCGATCTCCTCGACCTGGAAACGCAGCAGGTCCTCGCGGTCGGCCCGCTCGCGGAAGCGCGCGACGAGCTCGTCGAGCTCTGCGGCGACCTTCGCGAGCGCGCCGTGGGCCTCGGCGATGCGCGCCCGCTCGCCGAGGAGCTGCGCGAAGGCGTCGAGGTAGTCGAGGTGGGTGCGCGGGTCGACGAGGGAGTGGTGCTGATGCTGCGAGGAGATGTCGGCGAGGCCGCTCGCCAGCGCGGCGAGCTGCGCGTTGGTGGTAAGGCGGCCGTTGACGTAGGCGCGGCTGCGCCCCTCGGCCTGGAGGACGCGGCGGATCACGAGCTCGTCCCCCGCCTCGAGCCCGGCCTCGAGCAGACGCTCGCGCACCGCGGCGTCGTCGCCGAGCTCGAAGAGCGCCTCGACCTCGGCCTCGTCGGCGCCCGTGCGGACGAGCTCGGGGCGCCCCTTGGCCCCGAGCACGAGCTGGAGCGCCGTGATGAGGATCGACTTGCCGGCGCCGGTCTCGCCGGTGACGACGTTGAGGCCGGGTCCGAGCTCGACCTCGAGGTGGTCGATGATCGCGAGGTTGGCGACGCGTAGGCAGGTGAGCATGGCGACGCGGGAGCTGTAGCACGGGGGTGTGACGCGCGGACCGGACACCGACCCGGAACCGGCCCGGACGCCGAGCCGGACACCGGCCCGGACGCCGACCCGGACACCGACCGGACCGACCCGGACACTGACCCGGACACCGACCCGGTCGCCGACCCGGACACCGACCCGGTCGCCGACCCGGTCGCCGACCCGGACGCTGACCTGGACACCGACCCGGACCACTGACCCGGACCACTGACCCGGACCACCGACCCAGACATCGACCCAAACACCGACCCAGACCCCCGACACCGACCCGGACCCGGGACCCGAGCACGGACCCGGGCGCCCTCGGAGCACCGACCCGGACCCGGAAGAAAGCTCCATCCCCGACCAAGATCTGGTCGCCGGGCCCCAGAGAACGCCACTCACACTCCTCATCCGCGCCACGAAGCACGAAAAAAACGCGGCATCGCGCGCCCGCGCGAGCGTGCACGGGGTTTGCACAGGCCGTTCACGATGCGCGCCGTCCTGTTTACCGGTCTCCTGCTCGCCCTCGCCCACCCCGCGAGCGCCCAGCTCATCGTCATCGACCCCGGCCACGGCGGCACCGACCCTGGCGCGGTGGGATGCAGCCTCCAAGAAGCGTCGGTCGTGCTCGACGTCTCGACCCGCGCCGCGACGCTGCTGCGCAACGCGGGCTTCCGGGTCGACCTGACGCGCACCGACAACCGCACCGTCAGCCTCGGCGCTCGGACCACCTTCGCCAACTCTCGCGGCGCCGACCGCTTCGTCTCGATCCACGCGAACGCCAACGCTGGCACCCCCGCGACCGGCACCGAGACCTTCGCGCACACCACCGCGAGCACCACGTCGCTCAACCTCCGCAACCGCGTCCAGGAGGAGATGATCCGTGCGTGGGGTCTGCGCGACCGCGGGGGCAAGCAGGCGAACTTCCACGTCCTGCGCGAGACCGCGATGCCCGCCGCGCTCTCCGAGATGGCCTTCATCAACAATTGCTCGATCGACGCGACCTACCTCGGCAACGCGACGCGTCGCGGCCAGATGGCCGAGGCACACTACCGCGCGCTGATGCGCCACTACGGGCGCGACCCCGGCAGCACGACGCCGCCGCCGCCGGCTCCCTCGACGGGCACGCTGCGCGGCGTGGTCTTCGAGGACACGGGGCGCGGGCTCGAGGACACCTCGGCGCGCCTCGCGGGCGTCAACGTGCGCGTCGATGGCCGCGCGGAGTCCGCGCGGACCGCCGAGACGGGCGCTTGGAGCTTCACCCTCCCGGCGGGCAGCTTCACGGCGGTGGCGACGCTCGAGGGCTTCGAAGAGGCCCGGCGCGCCTGTGACGTCGCCGCCGGGGGCGAGACGTGGTGCAGCATCGGCCTGCGCCGGGTCGCCGCGCCGCCGCCGCCGCCTCCTCCTCCGCCGCCAGCCGAAGACGCGGGCGTCGAGCCGGAGCCCGAGCCGGAGCCGGAGCCCGTGCCTCAGCCCGACGCCGCCTTCGACACGGACGCGGGTCCGGGCTCGACGGCCGACGCTGGCGTCCGCGAGACGGGCGGCGACGACGATCGGATGACGCTGGCCACGGGAGGCTGCGCCGCAGGCGGCAGCTCGAGCAGCGGCGCTTGGCTCTTCGCCTTCGGCCTCGCGCTGCTCCTGCGCCGACGGTCACGCGGCATCGCTCGGCCGAACGGTCGGCGCCTTCGCTCCGCCTCGACGCTCGGCGCGCTCGCAGCGCTCGCAGCGCTCGCTGGCTGTTCGGAGGCCGCGCCCGCTCCGAGCGCGAGCGCGCTGACGGGCGCGGTCGATCTCGCGCCCTCACCGACCTCCCTCCGCGTCGAGGTCGCCCGCGCGGTCGAGCCCTTCGCCCGCGTCGAGGACGTCGCCACACACTTCCCGGAGGCGCGCTGGGTCACGGCCGAGCTCGCCCCGGTCGGCCGACGGGTCGCGCTCGCGCCCGCGGGCTACGGCGCGCTCTCGATCGGAGACCTCGCCAGCGGCTCGACCGTCACCATCGCCGAGGGCCCCGCGCGCGGCTTCGCGCCCCGGTGGCGCGCCGACGGCGCGGCGATCGGCGCACGCACGCCCGGACAGACCGAGAGCGCGGTGCCCCACCTGGCCTTCGACCTGGGCGGCCAAGAGGTCGCGCCGATCACCGCCCCCGACGCGGCGCTCGCCTGGGTGGACGAGCACGAGCAGATCGTCGTCGAGGTGCCAGGAGCACGCCACGTGCTGCGCCTGCCCGGCGACCGCTACTTCGCGCCCGCGCTCTCGAGCGACCGCCGCTTCGTGACCTTCCGTGGCCTCTCGACCGGCCTCTACATCCACGACCTCCGCGCCCAGCGCACGCTGAGCCTCGGCGAAGGTGGGCACGCGCGCTTCGATCCCACGAGCCGCTGGCTGGTCTTCGAGCGTCAGCTCGACGACGGCCACGACGTGGTCGAGAGCGACCTGTACCTCGTCGACCTCCACGCGGGCGAGGTCGCGCCGCTCGTCACCTCGGACGCGCTCGACGGCGCGCCCTCCTTCGGCGAGGCCGGCCAGATCGCGTGGCTCGCCGATGGAGTTCTCCAGGTCGGCCACCTCGTCGTCGCTCGCTGAAAAGCTCGGCCGATTTCGCGAGCCGACTGGACGGCGCGCAGCGAGCGCAGGCTCGTGGGACGAGGGCCCGCGGGCTGCGCGCGCGGTTGCGACTGTCGGGGCCGGGCGCCGTGAGCGTCGAGGTCGACGCACGGAAGCAAGGCGATCAGCTCCGCGTCGAGCGCCACTCCGCGGGTAGCCCGTCCACGCTCCACACGAGCCGCGAGCGCGGTAGGAGCACGGCTCGGTGGGGCGCACCGTCCGCGCCGGGCTGGATGATCTCGATGGCGTCGCCGGACTCTGCGTCGCGCTCGAGCCGTCGCGCCGTGAGGAAGCGTCTCGCGAGCCTGAGCACCGTGATCAGCCCACCGACCGCCCATATCGCGTACACCAGGCCGTAGCGCGCGAGCCACTCGCTCCCTGCGGTGGCCCACATCGCCGCGCCCAGTCCGACGTAACCGATCGCTCCGAACGCGAGGTACGGCGTGCGCCAGAGCTGCGCCGCGCGGGCGCGCACCTCGGCGCGCTCGACTTCGGTGAGCGCGACCCGTCGCTCTCGCGGTGCCGCGTCGGCGGGCAGCGGGAAAGCCGGTCGCGCCTCCGCCACCTCGAGCACGTCGGGCGTGAGGAAGCGCGTGATCGGCACCCCGTCGACGCGATGCACGAACCCCGAGGCGGCGAGGATCTCGACGCGGTGCGAACGCTCGGGATCGCTGCCGAACGAGCCGTCGCGGCGCAGGCGCGCCAGCGCAGGCTCGACCCCGACCACCACGCCGAGCGTGCCCTCGAACACCTCCAGCTCGGCGCGCTCGAGGTCGCGCCGGAGCGCCCGCCAGCGCTTCCATGCATCACCAGCCGCGAGCAGCGAGGCCGCTGGCAGCACGAGCCCGAGCCCCAAGCAACCGAGGAGGGGGCCGAGTGGCTCGGGAGCCGCGGTGAGCACGACCGCGCCGAGCGCGATCGAGAGGAATGGGCCGACCAGCGCGACGACGAGCCACCCGCGCTGGGCCCGCGCGCGCGCGCCGACGGCTTCGCGATCGCCGATCGACATCGCGACGCACCCCGACGACTCCAAACCCGCCCACACTCGCCGCATCTCGTCCACTCCCCGAGGCTGCTCTACCAGCGCACGGACACGACGCCAAGCGACCTCGCGCTCGGTCCGAGACCGAGCGCTCAGCCGCGCACGCGCTCGATCACCGCGAGCGCGTTGTCCGCGAGGATCTTCCGCACGAGCGTCTCCGAGAAGCCTCGGTCGAGCATGCGCTGCACGAGGCGCGGGAGGTGGTACGGCGTGACCAGATCCTTCGGCGGCGAGATCGCGCCGTCCCAATCGCTGCCGAGCGCGGGCGCGTCCTCGCCGGCGACGCGCAGGACGTGCGCGAGGTGATCGACGACCGAGTCGCAGGTCGCTTCGCCCTCCTTCACGAGGAAGCTCTCCTGGAACATCACGCCGATGAAGCCGCCGCTGCTCGCCACGAGGCGAAGCTGCTCGTCGGTGAGGTTGCGCCAATGCGAGCGCACCGCGTCGACGCCGGTGTGCGTGACCACGAAAGGGCGCTCGCGATCGTGCGCGGCGACCGCGTCGAAGAAGGTCTTGCGGCTCGCGTGCGCGAGGTCGACGAAGATCTCCGCGTCGACGAGCCGCTGCACCATCTCGCGGCCCCGATCCGTCAGGCCGTCCCCGAAGAGGCGACGCGGCCAGGGCGCGCTCGTCTGCCCGAGCGAGGCGGGCGTGAGGTGGACCAGCGTGCAGCGCAGCACGTGGTGGCGAGGGATGCGCCCCACGTCGTCGAGGTCGTGGTCGAGCGCGTTGGCCCCCTGCACACCGACGAAGGCCGCGTGTTTGCCCGCCGCGCGCGCCGCCCGATATTCGGCGACGTTCTTGACGAGGCGGACGCGCGGGTCGGCCGCGAGCGACGCCTCGAGGCGCTGGAGGTTGTGGAAGAAGAGGTTCCGGCGGACCCGCGAGGGCACGAGGGGGTTGGTGGTCAGCACCCAGGTCGCGCCCGTGAGGTGCCCCTCGAGCGCGCGCGGCAGATCGACCTGCGAGTAGAAGTGACGACCGAAGAGGCCGAGGCCGTGTCGGCGGCGCAGGTCGTAGCCGAAGATGCGCGTCCAGATGAAAGAGTCGACGTGCAGATCGAAGACCTCGCACGCCTTCGTCAGGTCGACCGCGTGCTCGGAGACCCCGAGCTCACGCGCCCACGCCTTCGTCTCGGGCTCTTCCGCGAACACGCTCATGGTCGAGGCAGTACCACGAGAGGCCCCGGCGACAGAAGCGGCGCGAGCGCGCTGCCCGGACTCGATGGTCGGCCGCGAGAGCTCTTCGACGGCCCACGCGCGTACTGCGCGACCGACGCGGTTCATCGTCGCATGCGCTGCGATGTCGACTCGGACTGCCCTGGTAACTCCGTGTGCTCCAGCATCTGCCGCATCCCCCCTCTTTGGGCATCATTCGCGAGAGACTCCGGCCCGCGTGCGCCCAGGACAGGATCCGCTATCGTCGACCTATCGTGCCCCCAACCCGAAGTTCGTTCCGGGAATCCGCGGCCAAGGGCGCGGATCTCGCTCGTCGACCTCCTCGAATAGGCTTCGGCCTGTCCAACGCCTGCGCGGCAAACGACCTCCACGGCGATCATCCACGGCGACACGGAACGAACTTCGGGTTGGGGGCACTAGCCCATCAGCGGGCGGGGGGAGAGTGAACATGAGCACTTCGAGGATGATTTCCATTCGTGTCATCGCGGCGACGATCGTGATGGCGATGGCGCCGGGCTGCGGGGACGACGACGACACCAGCGGGACCGACGCAGGTGTGGATTCGGGTATGGCGGGCGGCGCGTGTACCAACCCGAGCGACGGCCCTGCGATCATGCGCGCAGACTATGGTCCGATGATGGACAAGTCGGTGGCGAACATCGCCACCGAGCAAGGCACGGCCTGCGCGCTGGGCGGTAGCACCGGCGACGCCTTGCAGAGCTGCACGCGAGACGCGATCGTCGAGCAGACCGAGATGGCCGTGTCGTCCGGGTGCGCCGACTGCTTCGCGCTCAGCGTTCGATGCTCGGTCGAGAACTGCATCTCCGTTTGTGTCGCGGACCCGACCGGCACCGAGTGCATCGCGTGCCGCTGCGGCGACAACGCCGCGATGGAGGACTGCGACCAGGCGTTCAGGGACTGCTCCGGCGTCCCGACGACGACCTGCGACGGAATCTGACCCGCAGTTCATCTGCGGTCTCCACGAGGCTCCCGAAGTCGCACGGCATACCGGACGTTGCCTTCGTGATCGCCTCGTGGAGATCGTTGGACCGTGACGATCGCGTGGCGCGCGTCGAGTGGCGCTGGGCCGCTCTTCCCACCGACGGGACTCAGGTCTCGTCGGCGTCGACGCGGTTCGCCTCGATCTCCTCGCCCACCTCGTGAGGGCTCGCGTCACCCAACGTCGCCTGCCCAGAGATCCCCTCGTCGCCAGGGCCCGCGTCACGCGACGTCCTCAGCCGAACAGCCTCCGCGCCGCCAGCACCGTCGTCGCCAGCACCGTCGTCGCTAGCACCGTCGTCGCTAGCACCGTCGTCGCCAGCACCGTGGTCGCCAGCACCGTCGTCGCTAGCACCGTCGTCGCCAGCACCGTCGTCGCCAGCACCGTCGTCGCCAGCACCGTCGTCGCCAGCACCGTCGTCGCCCGAGCTTTCGTCCAAGCTCTCCTCAGCACCCGGCGGGGCATCGCGGAAGGTCGCGTGGCGGGGCTCGCGGATCGCGCCGAGGCGCACGACGCGGCCGCCGCTCTCCGTGTCGAGCACCCCCGGATCGGGCGCGCGCAGCTCCATCACGAGGATCACGGTCGGCGCCGCGATGTGCATCACGCCGTTGCCGTTGCGGAAGCTCGGGTGGCGCCCGACGACGACCGGCGCACGGCGCCCGGTGTCGGCGTCCTCTTCGATCCAATAGGCGCTGCGGAGCGTGAGCGCGCCGCGCAGCTCCCCGCGTCGCCACGCCTCGAGGTCGGCGCGGAGCACCCGGCCCGTGTAGGTGTAGATGCCGCCGATGCCCTTGTGGGTCTCGACGAGCGCCCACGTCTCTTCGCCGTCCTCGTGGCCCACGTCCCTCACTCCCGGCACGTCACTCCAGCACGAAGATGCGCGCGGCGGAGCCGTCTCCGCCGGCCGTCCCCGAGGCGCTGGGCGCGAAGCCCCCCGCGCCCCCGCGACCCGGCACGCCCGTCGCGTCGACCGTCACGCTCCCCTCGAGCGCCGCGCGATAACCCGCCACGGGCGCGGCCCCCGGGACGATCACGACG